>NZ_JBNGOY010000029.1:0-75306 GCF_050589805.1 Carboxylicivirga fragile
AGTCAAATCAAATCAAAAAATCAAAGAACGTTTGTATGTTGTTGAAATATAATTTATTGCAAATTGTTTTTAAAAATTAACGCATCACTAGTAATTTTCCAATAAAAATTCTATTTTCCAATTTTTGGATATGTGGAAATGTTCAATTTTTATTAAGTATCACATTTTCAGATTGTAATGTTTTTTGGCAAGGCGATTGATATATTCTAGGAAACAAAGAGAAATGATTTTACTGAGTATTATAGGCATTATTTCTTTGATGGTAGCAGCGTGTTACTTGTTTGATGAAATAGTGATTGATAAAGATAAATAGGTTGCATACTTGATTGATTATTATCGCAATTAAGTTTCAACCGGTAGTTTGGGTGTTTTATGAAAAAACCTCCTTCATCAACGGATGAGGAGGTTTTTTGTCTTTTAAACAATCCACTGTCTACTGACTAAAGACTATCGAACTATATTACAGTTATCGCATGTTCTTCAATCCAACCAACGTTTCCGTCCGCTAATTCTATTTCTTTCCAAGTACCAAGCGTATTAATAATTTCCACTTTGGTTCCTTCATGTAAAATAAAAATTTCCGTACCGCTGGCATCGGGTGAACTTTTAACAGTTAATGAAGGTGAGAATACGATGGCGTGATTACGCTCTGTTAATTTTTGCTTTTGTTGGTAGGCAAATACAATTCCTGTTATTGTTAAAATAAAAAAAGCGAAGCTCAGGTAAAATCCAGCTTTCTTCAGAATGACAGATCTGGAATAAATAAAAAGGGCGGCACATATTAAAGTTAATAATAAGCCACAGATGCCAATAATAGCCCAAAAATCGGATGTTGCCTTATTCTGGAAGCTCTTGTGCCATTTGCTAATAAAGAATCCACCAATGGGCGTTATTTTGTCTGTTGTTTGGCTATAGGCCAATTCAAGATTGTATTTTACATCCTTATCTTGTGGTTTCAGTAATAATGCTCTTTCGTAATTTAATATGGCATCGGCTAATTGGCCATTTTTGTAATACGCATTTGCTAGGTTGAAATAAAGGTCGCCACTTTCAACACCTGTTTCTAATATGCTTTGGTAGTTCGTAATGGCTTCATGATAGTTGCCGTTGCTGTAGTCTGCATTTCCTTTTTCAAAGCGATCATCCTGCGCATGCATCAATAAGCTCGAGAAAATTAATAGCAAGTATGTTATGTATATTTTCATCTGTTTAAAATTTATCTTCATTTGTCAGATGGAACTCTCATGAAAATCTAATTATTCTCAATGAAAAATGAATAATTGATTTTACATGTTCGTTTCATTATTTACGCTTTATCTGGTTTTCTAAGAGGCTAATTGTATAAATGGTTTTCTGATATAACTTATCCATTTCTCCGGTTCCCGAAGCAGGAGCATAACGTGCAAATTCACACGTATCTAGTATCTCCAATATATCGTTTACAGCTTCTTTCGAGGCATTTGACTTTATTAATATGTCACTCGCATTATCCTTTGATAGTTCTCCCAGAGGGATACTTAACTTATCGCTCATGTAACCCCATAATGCTTTTAGTACTTCTTCGTAGAAGGCTTCTTTTTCGCCGGTTTTAAGCAGTTGTGCCGAGCGTTTTAATCGCTGACGAGCAACTTTGTTGGCTTTTTTCGTTTTCTGTAACGAGATGTTAGCATTCTCTTTAATGCGTTTTTGATTGATGATGAATAAGAAGATGAAAACCAATAGGGGCACTATAAGTGCTAAATAATAGCTCAGACTTCCAAAAAGGAAAGTGCCTTTGGGTTTTAGTTTTGTAGTAGCCTTGATAAAGCGAATATCCTTACCAATGAATTTTACATTCTCGCGCGATACATTTGACCTAACAACCCCCGAATTGGCCATTTCGTCACCTTCGCCTTTTTCAACCTGAATGGTAATTGGCCCCGATTCCTGAGTTTGATACTTACCCGTTTTTGGATTGAAGTAGCTAAACTTTATACTTGGTATAGTAAATTCACCAGCATGACGTGGAATCATTAAGTATTCAAAGGTTTTAGACCCTTTCATGCCTGCTACGGTATTATTCGTGTTATTGGCAATTTTGGGGTCAAAGTCGTCAAAGTCAGCAGGGAACTTAATGACAGGATTCTCTACAAATTTGTGATTTCCTGTTCCATTAACCGTTACTTTTAAAGTAATGCCATCGTTAACTTTAACTTGGTTTTTGGTAACTGAAGCTGTCATCTTTAACTGTCCAACACCTCCGGTATAACCTTGTGGTCGTCCGTTAGGAAGCGGTTTTACAGTTAAGGTAATTGGTTTAGATTTTACCGTCTTCTTTACGGAGCGATAACCCGATTCAAAGAAATCATCGAATATATTTCTTGATCGCGCAGCTGTTCGTTGGCGCACTAAGAACTCTATCTCAGTTGGATCAATTGTTATTTTGCCCGTTTTCTGAGGGAATAGTAATTTTTGCTCGTAGGTTCCAACATTATAAGTTCGACCATTAATGTTTTCCATGATCCAATTAATGCCCTCACTCGATTTTAAATCTTGTGCAATAAATGCAGAAAGTTTAGGCTGTTTAATGTCCGACAAACCATCTAATTGTACTTGAGTATAAATCTTAGTTGTTAAAACCATCGACTCATTTTGGTATAATGTTCGCTTGGATGGTGTAACCGTTATAAACAGTTCGTCAGCTTTAGCAGCACTTGACGGAGCACTTTGATTACCCGAGTTATTTCCTTGTTGTGTTTGAGCCTGATCGGCTTTAACCACTTGAATCTTTAGTTGGTTTGAAGTTACTTTTTCCCCATCCACCATTATTGTTGCCGGAGGAATGGTAAAATTACCTTCTTTCAACGCTTTAAGAATAAATGTAAAAGTATAAGTCGTTTCTCGTGATACCTTGCCATTAATAATTGAAGTGTTGTGCGAATAGGAAGTACTTGGACCCATCAGGATTTGAAAATCTTGAAGTGGAGCCAGTCGTATATCATTTCCTTCCTTATTAAGGGTGTATACCAGCTGAAATTTATCACCTTCAACCACGGCCTGTTGAGCCTTTGCCCTAAAGGAGATATCCTGTGCCGATACCGTTTCAAAAACGCTAGTAAGAAATATTAATGTTAGAAAGAGTAGTCTCATGTTCAATTTAATGTTTGTACAAAAGTAATGTTTCTACCAGTTTTTTTCACTCTTTGTTTGTTTTGCTGCCTTTGCTTTCTGAAGTTTTTTCTGCAACTCGTCTTCATCTTGTTGAATAGCATTTAATAAACGCTGTGCATCTTCTTTCGACATTTGTTCTTCAGGTTGCTGCTGCTGCTGATTTTGTTGTGGTGGCGGTTGCTGATTAGGATCTTCCTTTTCTTCGCTATCAGGTGTGCCATCGTTATCTGAATCTAAATCACGATAATCAGGTGTTCCATCACCATCGGTATCCTTTGGATTATTTGGGTCATCACCAGCTTCTTGTTGATCGGGGCGGCCATCATTGTCCGAATCCTTATCCTTATAATCTTCAACACCATCACCATCGGTATCCTGATTTTGATCTGGCTGACCTTGATTATTCTCTTTTTCCTTTTCATCAGGGATACCATCTCCATCCGAATCTTGCCCTTTATTCTGCTGTTGGTCTTGATTTTGTTGCTGATCCTGATTCTGGTCCTTGTTTTGATCTTGATTCTGTTGTTGATCTTGCTGTTGTTGTAGCATTTTTTGAGCTGCAATCAGGTTATAACGCGTATCATGATCTTCGGGATTATTGCGCAAGGCATTTTTATAGGCTTCTACACTTTCAGCAAACTTTTGCTGCACAAAATGAGCATTACCAATATTGTGGTAAACTTTTGCCAGGTTTTCAGTATTCTCCTCCGTTTTTGCTAAAGTCTGAAACTGTTCCAAAGCCTCATCAATCTTTTCTTGTTTGAATAAGGCGTCGGCCAGATTAAATTGTCCTTCAAAAGAGGTATTTTCTTTATCAAGTGCTTTGCGGTATTCAATTTCAGATTCAAGGTAGTTTTCATCGTTAAATTGCGTGTTGCCTTTTCGGATGAATTTGCGCTCCTCTTGTGCATTCGAATTAATAAATGCTCCTAAGATGAATAGACTAAATATGATGTACTTCATTATCTGGTTTACATTTATTTATTAATCTTATTGTCTTTTACTTCAAATATATTGATGTGTTTTAAACGTCGGTTTTTACGTTCAAGTATCAAGAATTCAATAATAATTAGAAGAAGAGCAAAGCCAAGAAACCATTGAAATTGGTCTTTATAATTCTCATAAACTTTGGCTTCTAGTTCTGATTTTTCCAATTCTCCCAACTCATCTACCAAATTATTGATTCCGTTTCTGATATTATTAGCTGGTATGTAGGCACCATTCCCGGTTATCGCTATTTGTTGAAGACTGGCTTCATCCAATTTAGATATAACCACATTGCCATTCCTATCTTTCATGAAATCGTTAGCTCTACCACCTTTAACAGGGATAGGTGCACCTTTGGGTAAACCCATGCCTACAGTATAAACACGAATACCCTTCTCATAGGCATCGGCAGCTGCTTTTATCGGGTCATCATCGTGGTTTTCACCATCGGTAATCACAATGATGGCTCTGTTTACATCTTCCTGCTTGGTAAATGAGTCCATGCCTTTATATATAGCTGAACCAATAGCTGTACCTTGTCTGCCAACAGCATCGGTACTTACCGAGTTAAGAAACATTTTAGCCGAAGCATAATCGGTGGTAATGGGTAATTGAACAAAGGCATCGCCGGCAAATACAATGAAACCGACCCTATCGTTATGCAATTTGTCAACCAAGCGAGAAATAGCTCTTTTGGCACGTTCAAGCCTATTGGGTTCAATGTCTTGCGCCATCATACTGTTTGAAACGTCGAGGGCAATAATTAGCTCAATGCCCTTTCGTTTTACGGTTTGAAGCTTAGTTCCGTATTGTGGACCTGCAATGCCAATGATTAGAACAATCAGTGCCAATAAAAGAAAGTAAAACTTAATGGTAGGTCGCTTAAACGATACATTGGGCATTAAGTCACTTATCAATTCATTATTGCCAAATTCATCCAGGGCTTTTTTACGCTTGCCAGCAAAGTAAAGGTGAATGAATGCCAATACAGGAATAAGCAATAATAAATAGAGGTATATGGGTTGTTCAAATCTGAAAATATCCATGTTTAATTCTTTAATCAATAGGTGTTAAGGTAAATTGCGGAAAACTGTATTTCGTAAAAATACTTCTAACAAAAGGAATAAGCCTGCGAGTAAAGCAAAAATGAAGTACTCTTCTTTTCGCTTGGTGTATTCGCGAACCTCAATCCTCGTTTTCTCCATCTTATCTATTTCGGTATAGATTTCGTTCAATTTGTTTTTATCCGTTGCCCTGAAGTATTTACCATCCGTCAGATTCGCAATTTCCTGAAGAAGTTCCTCGTCAATTTTAACCTCCATTTGCTGGTATTGCTTGCCAAATACGGTTTCAACAGGGTAAGGCGCCATACCTATTGTACCAACACCAATGGTATATACTCTTACGCCAAATGTTTTGGCAATTTCGGCAGCTGTTAAAGGTGCTATCTCGCCTCGGTTGTTTTCACCGTCGGTTAAAAGTATTATCACTTTACTCTTAGCATCACTATCTTTAATACGTTGCACCGCTGTGGCTAAGCCCATTCCAATGGCTGTTCCATCTTCTAGTAAACCCATCTTGATATCCAGAAACAGATTGTGCAATACGTTATGGTCTGTTGTTAAGGGGCATTGAGTGAAACTCTCTGCTGCATAAATTACCAATCCTATTTTGTCGTTGTTTCTTCCTTTAACAAAATCAGCGGCAACCTGCTTTGCGGCCTCAAATCGGTTGGGTTTAAAATCTTCGGCGAGCATACTACTGGATATATCCAAGGCAAGCATGATGTCAATTCCCTCGGTTGTTTCGTCACTGAAACTATTGCTCGACTGTGGGCGTGCCAAAGCTGTTATCAATAGAATTACGGTAAATACACGGAATGCGAACAAAGAATGTCTTAAATAGATCTTTTTTGATACAGGTGCTTTCGAAAAACCTTTAAGGGTCGAAATCTGTAAAGAGGCTTGCATCCCTTTTTGTTTCCAAACATACCAGGCAATGTACAGAGGTACAATTGCTAGTAGGATGAAAAATAATGGTTGCGCAAATGTTATATTACTCATTGTTGTTATTTCTTAAATCATTATCTGCTGATTCAGCTTCTTTATCCAGCATGTTTTGCTTTTCTTCTTCTAAGGATTTAATCTCTTCAATCTTTGTTTGATTGATAAAGAAGTAAGCGTTAATCATGCTCATGTCATTTTCATCGGGAAATGGCTCGTGCTTAGCAAACTTTACCAAATCAGCGGTTCGTAATATTTGCTTCAGGTTTTCAAAAGATTTATCATCACTAAAATCGATGGTTTTGAACGAGGCAAGAATTTCATCACTGGTTTGCTCCATGGCACTCACTTCAAATCGTTCTTCAATATAATGACGTAATGCATCCGTTAACTTGGAGTAATACTGTTTGGTTAGACTGCGTTGCCAAAGTTTTTCACCTTTTATTTCATCCAGCTTATTTAAAGCAATAACATGGGGCGGTATTTTTGGTTCCTCCTTTTTGAATATATTCACTGGTATATCGCGCCCCCTGTATTTCATGATGGCCAATGTGGTTCCCACTACTAGGAAAATAAATAGAATTACAAAAGGAAAATATTTTTGTATTTCGGATAAGAGGAATGGCGTATCAATTGGTTGTTTAATGTCGGTGATACCCTTTTGTGGATCCACTTCTTCGAAAGGATTTACCACCATCAGCGACATGTGATCGGTTTGCAAGGTTTTATCCAATAACTTACCGGCTTCCTCAAAAACAATTGGTGGAATGTAATGCAAACCGCTGTCGAAAGAGGTGATTCGATACCTTTGCTCCAGAAGAAAACGATTGTTTTCAGTGCTTAAAGTATCGATCGGATTCACCCTAACAATTTCAACACTCTTAGTAATAGTATCCTTAAATGTTGGGAAAGCTAATTGTATATCGTTTGGCTGCGACATCTGAATTTTCAGATCCATCTGCCCACCAATATAGGTAACAGTAGAATCTAATTTCGCCGAAACAGATACGTTTTGTGCTGTCATGCTTAGGGTCAAAAGCAGAAAGCCAAAGCTTAGTAAATACTTTTTTGCCCAATGATATCTTAGATGTATTTGTGTCATTATATTCTCTTTTTAAACAGCGCTATCAGTGCTTTCACGTAGTCATCGTCTGTGCGCACCGAAACATTATCAACTCCACATTTTCTGAAAAGATTAAGGGTGGCTTTATCAGTATCGTGCCACCATTTTTTGTAGGCTTCTCTTACCGCATTGTTTGAGGTATCAGTCCACTGGTATTGTCCCGTCTCAGCATCTTTCAACTTTATCAGACCAATAGATGGTATTTCTGTTTCGCGCTTATCAAACACCTTCAATGCAACCACATCGTGTTTCTGATTGGCAATCTTCAGTGCATCTTCAAAATTATCGTCGATAAAATCGGAAATGATAAAGGCTGTACACCTTTTTTTGATGGCATTGGTCAAGTATTTTAAGGCTTCCGAAATGTTGGTTTCACGGTGTTCAGGCGTATACGAAATCAACTCGCGAATGATGTGCAGTATGTGTTTACGTCCCTTTTTAGGGGGAATAAACTTTTCGATACGATCGCTGAAAAATACCACGCCAATCTTATCGTTATTCTGAATAGCTGAGAAAGCCAAAACAGCGGACATTTCAGTAATCACGTTTTTCTTAAACTTGAAGGATGTTCCAAATTCGCGCGAACCAGATACATCAATCATCAAAAGCACGGTTAATTCACGTTCTTCTTCAAAAACTTTAATGTAGGGGTGATTAAAACGTGCGGTCACGTTCCAATCGATATTGCGGATGTCGTCGCCATATTGGTATTCGCGTACCTCACTAAAGGTCATACCACGCCCCTTAAAGGCCGAGTGGTACTCACCAGCAAAAATATTGCTGGATAAGCCACGCGTCTTAATCTCAATCTGACGTACTTTTTTTATTATATCTGTTGCTTCCAAGATCTTTTCCTTTTAGCCAGGCATCTTAAATAAAATTTATGCCCATTAAATGATCGAAATACAAATAACTTACAACTAAGCTATCAGCCATAAGCTAATAGCTATAAGCTTACCTCGTCTAAGGTACTTCAACCTGGTTCAATATCTCGCTAATGATCTGTTCCGAAGTAATGTTGTTTGCCTCAGCTTCGTACGACAGACCAATACGGTGACGTAATACATCGTGACAAACAGCACGAACATCTTCAGGGATAACATAACCACGGCGCTTGATGAAAGCATAGGCCTTAGCTGCCATCGATAGACTGATACTGGCACGAGGTGACGCACCATACGAAATCATATCCTTGAATTTCTCCATGCCATATTGCTCAGGGAAACGAGTCGCGAAAGTAATGTCAACAATGTACTTCTCAATTTTCTCATCCATGTAAACATCTTTCACCACACCACGTGCACGAATAATGTCATCTGGTTTTAAGATGCTTGACGCCTTAGGGAATGTTTTAGCTAAGTTGTGACGAATAATCATTTGCTCTTCGTCTTTCTTAGGATAATCCAAAACAATCTTTAACATGAAACGGTCAACCTGTGCTTCAGGCAATGGGTATGTTCCTTCTTGCTCAATCGGGTTTTGTGTGGCCATTACCAAGAATGGCTCTTCCAGTTTGTAGGTAGTATCACCAATGGTTACCTGACGTTCCTGCATCGCCTCTAAAAGCGCACTCTGAACTTTTGCCGGGGCACGGTTAATCTCATCGGCCAAAACAAAGTTGGTGAAGATAGGTCCTTGCTTAACTACAAATTCTTCTTTCTTCTGACTATAAATCATGGTTCCTAACAAATCGGCAGGTAACAAATCCGGTGTAAACTGTATTCTTGAGAATTTAGCGTCTACAATGGTTGCCAGTGTGTTAATGGCCAATGTTTTTGCCAATCCCGGAACACCTTCCAAAAGAATGTGCCCATCGGATAATAAGCCGATCAACAAACCTTCTACAAGGTGCTTTTGACCAACAATTACCTTATTCATTTCAATAGTAAGTAAATCTACAAAAGAACTTTCTTCTTTAATTCTTTCGTTAATAGCTTTAATATCTACTGTTTGATCCATGATTAGTAGTTTTATATTTTATTTATTTTTTCTTGTGCTTCACCAAATGTGTTGGGTTTGCTCTGTTTACATTCAAATAAACACATTATAGCCCGATTGAATTATTCTGTGCTCGTTAAAATTTGTTAATCGACCCCGACTTTAACGTCTCTTTAACATTTCAATTTTAACTTAAATCTTAGCTATTGTTTTATGTATTTTCATTGAATTCGAACAAAAATAGCAGGAATTTAAGAGACTTAGGAATAAATGCTCTAGTTTTTATGACTTAGTTTAAAAGTGTTATTGCTCATTGTTGTTTTAAGAAAATCTTAACACTTTTGTCGGGCATTAAAACTAGTTATTGATGAATTATTTTAGTTTTCATACGCACAGTGATTTTTGTGACGGTAAAACATCGATGGAAGAGGTATGTAAACGTGCCATTGAGTTGGGATTAAGTGCTGTTGGTTTTTCGAGTCATGCACCTGTGCCCTTTAAAACTAAATGGGCCATGCAGTTTGATGATGTAATAGCTTATGCAAGTGAGGTGAAGCGCTGCAAGGCATTGTTTGCTGATGAAATAAAAATATACGCTGCTTTGGAAGCTGATTATATTCCTGTTGGCAATAGTGTGAGTTATGATGCCTGGCGACAAATGGCTGACCTTGATTATATAATAGGATCGGTGCATTTAGTGGCTAATCCCTCCGTCCCTGATGAGTTGTGGTTTTTGGATGGCCCAGCTGAGAACTATGAAAAGGGCATTAATGCTTGTTTTGGTGGTGATGTAAAAAAGGCTGTAGGGCAGTTTTATAAGCAAATCCAAGACATGGTTAAGTTTCAAAAGCCGGATGTGATTGCGCACATGGATAAGGTGGTGATGAATAATAAGGGGCGTTTTTACAAGGGTGATGAGGACTGGTATCTGGATTTAGTTGAAGAAACCTTAAGGGTGGTAGCTCAGTACGGTACCATAGTAGAAGTTAATACACGAGGCATTTACCGAGGTAAATACCATACCTTTTTTCCTAATGAGCAAATTATCAAACGTTGTGTGGACATAGGGATTCCCTTAACGGTATCGGTTGATGCACATCACCCGGATGAGCTTACCGCTGAATTTGAAACGGCAGTATTAGTGGTGGAAAAGCTTGGAGGAAAAGACTTGGCTTATTTTAATGATGGAAAGTGGGAACAATTACCGATTTCCGATGTTTTGAAGTAAGTTTTAAATAACAATAAGCAAGAACTATGTTTGAAGATAATGATTTTGTTTGCCGCCATATGCAATTAACTAAGGCGGATATTGTAAAAGTTATTCGTGATAAGAATATAACATCCTTCGACGACCTTCAGGATGAAACCAATGTAGCTACTATCTGCGGAAGCTGTGTTTCTGATATTGAAGATATCCTGGAAGAGGAAATTGCAAAACGTTAAATCAATTGTTCAATTTGAAGATGTGTTAATATAATGATGAGTTAGTTCGACAGGCTCACTAACCATTTTTGATAATAGTTAATCCTAATACATTATCTAATTTTCAAATTAACTAATTGGTATATTGTCAAATCTCCAAATTGAAACATTGTCACATTAGTAACAGCGAGCTATCTCCATAACTCAAAAAGCGAAACTCATTATCCATGGCATATTGGTAGATGTCTTTCCATTTGTCACCAACAATGGCGCTGATAAGTAGTAATAAGGTGCTTTGTGGTTGATGGAAGTTGGTTACCAAACCATCAATCATCCTGAACTCATAACCCGGAACAATGATGATGGCTGTCTTGCCAGCTAGGTGCAGTATCTTGTTTGTCTCCATAAAAGCCAGTAGAGCTGTCAAAGCATCTTTCTTGGAAGTATTACTTGGTAGGTTATATGGGTCCCACTGCTGAATGCCTTCAGAGATATCGAGTTTGTTCAGTAAACGAACACCATACCAATATAGACTTTCAAGTGTACGTACCGATGTAGTACCAACGGCAATGGTAGGATCTTTGTGATTTATTAATTGCTCTAGAGCATTGCGTTCTATTACAAAATGCTCGGTATGCATGTCGTGAGCAGCAATGGTTTCTGATTTTACCGGTTTGAAGGTACCAGCCCCCACGTGTAAGGTGATGTTTAAAAGGGTGTGATTCTTTTGATTTAAATCACTTAATATCTCCTCGGTAAAGTGTAGCCCAGCGGTTGGTGCTGCTACCGATCCTTTGTGATCGGAATAAACCGTTTGATAACGATCCTTGTCAATGGCCTCAGTTTCACGATTCAAATAAGGAGGTATGGGTGTTAGGCCTATGGCTTCAATTAGTTCTGCAAAGGCATAGTTTTGATTATCCCAAGTAAAAGTAATGGCATAGGCATCGCCCAACTGTTCTCCCTTATCAAGCTGAAGCTTGATGGTGTCACCATTGATGGTAATGTGTTTTTTGAGCGGTGCAGCTTTCCATTTACGAGCATTGCCAACAATGCATTTCCAGGTAGTGGTTTCTCTACTGTCGAAGGCCATTTGTACTTCGGCAGGTGCCAGAGGTTCCAAACAAAATATCTCAATCTCAGCACCCGTTTCTTTCTTGAGCTTTAAGCGAGCACGAATCACCTTGGTGTTATTAAAAACAAGCATGCTTTTAGGTGGAAGGGCTGTTTTAATATCTGGAAACTGATGTTGTGCAATGTTGCCTTGTTTATAAACGAGTAATTTCGAAAGATCCCGGTTTTTGAGCGGGTATTTGGCAATGCGCTCGTCGGGTAGGTCGTATGTGAAATTACTTATCGCTATATCAGGCTTTATCATTGTTTCAGTTTTTAGGGCGACAAATTTAGTTAACTTTGTTTTAATAAATGAATATGCACAAATCAAAATTACTATAATGAAAGTTAAAGCAGGAGATACAATACGGTTCTTAAATATAAGTGGAGGTGGAGTGGTAACCCGAGTAGAGGGTAAGTTGGTATTTGTAGAGGATCAAGATGGTTTTGAAGTGCCTGTTATGGCCAACGAAGTGGTTTTGATTAAAGACGAGAGTAAAGCAGCTGATAAACCAGCGGAAATTGAGGAAGTGGTTGAAGATACTTACGAGTACGAAGAAGTTGGTGACGATAGTGATCCCAAATTCTTTGTGGCATTTCTTTCTGGTGAGCAATCTGGCCAGGAATCAGGTAATTTACGTGTGCAACTGATCAACGATAGCAATTACTTTGCTTATTATACTATCGCTAATGTTCGTAAGGATGCTCAAGTTGATTTATTATTTAATGGTTTGATTGAGCCCAATACGAAAATCAGTTTGGATAAGATGACTGTATTGCAGTTGGATGATCGCCAGTGGAAAGTAGATATGATCTTGTTCAAAAAGAATAAATCATATAAGAACATGGCACCCCTGTCGGAAGTCTTCAAAATTAAAGCGGCTCGTTTTTTTAAGGAGAATAGTTTTGCCGACAACGATTACTACCACGAGAAGGCTGTTTTGATTCCTTTGATCAAAGGCGAGTTTGAGCGTAAGTTGGATGAGTTAACTCAAAAAGATGTTGATAAGATAGTTAAGGAGAAAGAGGCTAAGCCGGTGCGTAAGAAATATGCCAAGCGTGATGAACCAGGTATTCTAGAGGTGGATTTACACATTGATGAGTTGATTGATACAACTGCTGGATTAAGCAAGGGAGAGATATTGGGTATACAAACTGATAAGTTTAAACAGATCATGAAAGAGAATGAAATTCAACGAGGGCGTAAGTTGGTGTTTATTCATGGTGTGGGCACTGGTACTCTGAAAACTGAAATCAGAAAGTTATTGGATCGCCAATATAAAAAGCACTCTTATCAGGATGCTTCTTTTAAGGAGTATGGCTATGGAGCTACCATGGTGATTATATAAATATTTGGGGTCTGTTGTATTCGTTGGGACTGAATAAATGACGCAAGAAGAAATAATTAAGAAGTTAGAGCAGATTGCTAAGCAAAAGGATGTTCCTTTTTATTCGAGTTCTGAGGTCAAATATAAAATACCTAATCTGGCACGACGTTACATTGCAGCTAGATACGTTATATATGACTTGAGAATGGTTGAGAATGGACTCTATTTTATTTTTTATGACTCTTCAACTGGTGGTACTTATAGATCTAGTGCATGGGGAGAAACGTTTTGTGGCTTGTTCATGGCGATTGATGATTTTAATTCTAATGTAACCATCAAAAAAAGACAGTGGATTGATAGGTTAAGTGTTCGAAGGAGATATTTAACTGGAAATAGATTACTAGATCAGGCAATTACAATACATTCTGATTCAAAAAGCATCAATCAAAATTTTCTTAAAGAAAAGAAGATAGAGTTTCTGAATAAGATGATGCGGAAAATCAACCCTATAAAGGTTGAAACTGAAGTTGATTCATGGAATATTGTTCCTGAACTTGATCACAAAACTGTAATTTCGATAAGTGTGAACCGTTGGTTAACGAGTTCAAATCAGATAGAATGGTTCGTTGTAAATGCGTGTAAATATTTACTCGAAGAGTGATGTGTGTTGATACCGTATAAGGAGTATAGCTTGGAAATTTTGACCCGTCCTTGTTCGATTGATTTGGATAGTTTAAAGTGTTGTTTTACTCTTTTATAGAATGATTATTTTTCACCAATAGAGCCTAGTGTATGACTGATTACGATAAGTATTACCGGACAGAGAATTTATTTGGAGAGGCATATGTGCAACTGATTGATTTTTTCAGCAGCTATAAGCCCAAGGGGATATTACTTGATGTGGGGTGCGGGCAAGGTAGAGATGTAATTCCTTTAGCTAGGCTAGGATATCAGGTAACAGGTATTGATAGCTCAATGGTGGGTGTGGAACAGATGAATACAATCGCTCAAAAAGAAGGCTTAAATGTAACGGGATTAGTGGGTGATATTTACGCCTTTGACAACTACTCCGCTTTTGACATTGTGTTGCTCGACTCGATGTTTCATTTTGAGAAACGAGATAAGCAAAAAGAGACTTTATTGCTTAGTAAAATTGCAAGGGACATAAAAAGCAATGCCGTTATTTGTGTTTGTATTCAGGATACAGGAAAGAAAGTTGCTATTTTAAAAGAAACGATAAAAGATACCGGACTTGATTTCGATGTTCTTAATGATTCTTCATTGATTTATAATTATGAGGATAAGGAGTCTGGACATAAATCAAAGACGAAGTATTGTATGTATATTGTGAAAAAGAAATAATTATATGCTTGAAGAGTGATATGTAACTAGCTTGGTGGTCTAGGTAGAGTGATCATTTTTCGATGGCACGGTGATTATGTAATCATCAATTATATCAATAATTTTAAAGAGCCGGCAGTAAGACTTACTACTGGCTTTTTTTGTGAAAACCTAGGGACACAATGATATGAGTTTGGTTAATATGATGTATTAACTCCATTCTATTTTTCTAGGCTCTCCGCCTTAAATAAGTGATTTATGTCCTCTTCAGGGGGTTCAGAGCTTAATAGATTAGTAAGTTTGTTTTGTAGGCATATCGTTTGTGTATTAGGTATGTAGCGATATTTAAATTAGGGAAATATTTTTATACAAGCAATAATTATTCTGCTGTTTTTAAACATAAATTTTTGTCTTTACTATAGTTGATGTTTGCCTTAAATTTATTCTACTAACAAAAGCTTGAATTGAGACGCTGCTTTTAACATGTTGAATTAAATGAGTTAACTATGAAGGGAACAAAATCTTCATTGGAAGTGATGCTGCTCGAGCGTTATAGGATATCGCTCAAAAACGCAGAAGAACAATCTGATATTGCGCAAGTAATGGCAGAGTATGGATATACCGCTAAAGAATTTAGCGAGGGTAAGGCACTTTTATTAGATACTCGAACGGCTTTCGATTCTAAATTGCAGGAGGCTGAAGAAGAATCCAGTGCTTATCAAGCGTTTAATGTTTTGAGGGGGCGGCTTTCAAAACAGTATTCTGTTTTAAGAAAAAAGGCTAAGGTTGTGTATCGTAAAGATGCCCTGATGTGTGATAAGTTGGCTGTTAGTGGAGATATGCCTAATGCCTACATTAATTGGTTTGAGGTGATTCGTAAGTTTATAAATGTGGCGATGGCCAGTGAAGAAGTACGAACTAAGTTGGCTCGACTTAAGGTAAGTGAAGAGGACTTGAATCTGCTAAGTGATGATTTAAATGAACTAAAGAACTTGCGGGCTATTTATTTGAAAGAAAAGGGTGAGTCGCAGAATGCTACTCAGATCAAGGATGAGAGTTTTGCAAAGTTGGATGATTGGATGCGAGAGTTTTATGCCGTTGCTAAAATTGCCTTGGAAGATCAACCACAATTACTCGAGTCACTCGGTATAGTTGTTAAGTGACTCTTATATTATACGAAACGAACATGACCTGCTAGCTCTCTTGAGTTAGCAGGTTTTTTATTGCTAAAACTTCAGGTTAATTCTTATATCTGGCTTAATGAGAGGGATTCAGAGTTTCCTTAAATATTCAAATTACAAGTTATACCAATTGTATAGCTTATAAATTTCTATCTTATTTAGAATACACATATCTTATTTTTAAAAATGGTAGTCGTAACTATTAACTTCTTTATCTGAGTTAAAATTAACTAATCTATTTATTGATATCCTTTATCTGATCTAGTTTTAGTAAATCTTTTATTGGAATGTAGAAATCTAATTTATAGTGTTAAAATTATATTTTAAAAATTAATTGTCGAAAATTAAATAGTTAAAATCTATAACTAGTTTGAAGAAATCTGATTTATAATTGTAGGATTCAAACAATATAAATATAAATGATAAAATTAAATTGTGGGATTATAAAGTAGATCCTACGGTATCGGTGAATATTTTGGGTTAAAGTTTATTTAATTAAGTAGTATCTTTTTACATAAAAGATTGGAAATTGTTAAAATAAGTTACGAACTATTTGGAATTATAAAAAATAATTGTAAATATTTGTAAGCATTGTATAAATTATACATGAGTTGAGAATATTAAGAGGACTGTAAAAGAAAATTAGATGCATTACACAAAACATACGATAACATCATTTATACATCAGGCAGATACTATTGTTAAAAATGGTAAGCAAGTCGATGCTATTCGTAATGCGGTAGTTAAATATGGCTACGATGAGCAGCAAATGAGTGCCGGAGAGATACTTGTTAAAGAGTTACGTGAGATACAGATTGCTCAACATGAAGCTAAATCGGAAAAAGTCCGAAATTATAAACGAAAGCAAAACCTGCAGGCACAGGTTCATAAGCTATATATGAAGTATGTGAAATTGGGGCGTATTGCTTTCGTTAATGATGTGAGAGCGCGTAAAGCTTTGGTGTTGGATGGTGGGAGAGAACGTACCTATAATGAGTGGTTGTATCAGGTTACAGCATTTTGTTCCATAATGCTAGGTAACGATAATGATTACCTGGAGGTCATGGCGCGTTTTGGTGTGACAAAGCTTGATTTTGAGGACTTGAAGAAACAACTTAAGGAGTTGAATAAGGTATCTGATCTGTGTTTGAAGAGCATGGGAGAGGTGAGAGAGCTAACTGCACAGCGAAAAAGAAAAGTATTAGAAATGCAGCAATATGTCAGTGATTTTTTAAAGGTGGCACGAATAGCTTTGGAGTATTCTCCGAAGTTGTTGGAATCATTGGGCGTTGCAGTAAAAAGTTAATAAAGAAAAATGCAGCTATAATGCTGCTTTTAATGTAACATCTTGATGAAGGTGTCGTACAAACGTTAACTGTTGTTAAACAGAACATTTTTGTTTAGTTGAATCATTCCCTAATGCACATGGTGTTAGGATATAAATAAAAATGTTTTGGCAATAGTGTTCCGGAGCCATAAATGCGAAGGAAAGTTTGTTACGAAAATAATGGTGAAGTTGGAAGTGCAGTTGGGGATTAAAATAAACATTGGTTTATGAAAATGATTTTACGCTTTAGGTTGTTGATGTTTTTGGGTTTGATGCTTTTGGTTTCAAGCGCGAATGCTCAAAGTTCAAAGTCAATTAAAAATGACATTAGGGCTATACATAAGTATTTAGGTTACTCTTCTCCTGTTTTGAAAGGTGGAGAAGTTGGTAATCCTATTCCTTCTTTAGAGGCAGAGTATTGTTCTACTGATGGTTCTGATGACGTAATTGTTCCTGATAAAAGTGCTTTGCCGCCAGCAGCTGTAGATATTCAGTGGGAAATTGTAACTAATATTGCTGGTGAAGGTGTTATGCTGCATCCTGGTTGGGGTGATGTTTTAGGAACCGGAACCGATACATATTTGCGTTTTCATCCGGATAGAGTTGATGCAAGGTATTTAAATAATGCCACTATTTATATCGTTATGACTCCTTTAAATGGAGCCGGTGTAAGTGCTGGTGGTGGTTTAACTGACTGGACATTGGTTTATAAAACGGCCACACCTTATGATTTATCAAGTAATGTACCCGCTATTTGTGCGGGTAGCGATGCTATATTAACATTGTCAAATTCTGAAAGTGGCTATGGTTATCAGTTGATGGTTGATGGTGCACCAACTCAAGGTAGTGTTAATGGTTCGGATGGTGTTGCTATTACCTGGACTGTTTCTGCTGCAGGTGATTATACGGTAGATGTTGTAAGAACAGCTGTTCCGAATTGTGCCATTACAATGAATAATACAGTATCATTAACAGTATATCCGCTGCCTACTGCTACGGCAACTAACGATGGCCCCAAGTGTGAGGGCGAGGATATTATATTGACGGGTGGAGATAATGGCATGGTAAGCTATGCGTGGTCTGGGCCTTTGTCTTATTCAAGTGGAGATCAAAGTCCTACCTTAAGTGCTGTTACGCCTGGAATGACTGGAGCTTACACTCTATTAGTTACGGATGGAAATGGTTGTCAGAATACAGCTGTCACCAATGTGGTTGTTAATACTGCACCTACTGGTGATATATCGGGTACTGCTGATATTTGTGATGGTTCTAGTACAGATTTAACATTTACTTTAACGGGTGTTGGGCCTTGGGATCTGGTTTATACCGATGGTACAACCGATTTTCCTATCAACGGTATTGTAGCTAGTCCACATGTGGTTTCTGTTACTCCAGCTGTTAATACAAGTTATACAATAAAATCATTAAGCGATTCAAATGTGCCGGTATGTGCTGCTGCCGTTTTAACGGGTCAAGCAGATATTACTGTTCTTTCAAGGCCAACTTCGGTTATAAGTGGAGATGCAAGTATTTGTGATGGTGAATCTACTGATTTAAGCATCGTTTTAACGGGTGCATCAGATTGGGATTTGACCTATACTGATGGTACAAATACGTTTAATGAAACAATTAGTTCAAGTCCGCACACCATTTCGGTGAGCCCTTCAGCGGTTCCTGCAAATGCGCAAACGGCTTATCCATATCTTGTAACTGCTTTGGTTGATGCAAATGGTTGTGTGGCCAATTTTGGTGATATGACTGGAGGTGCCATTGTAATAGTCAATCCTATTCCAAATGTTACTTTAGTTAGCGATCAGGCAGGTGATGAGTTTTGTGCTGGAACCTTAGTGGAATTTACGGCTGGTGATGCCAATGTGGATGAATTTATATTTTATAAAAATGGCATAGAAGTGCAGGCAAGAAGTACGACTGCTACCTGGAGTGCCAATGATTTAGTTGATGGTGATCAAATTACTGTTGAGGGTTTTGATACGGATTTTGCACCTAATACAGATTGCAGTGCAATATCTGCGCCTGTTACTGTTGTTGTGAATGAAGTTACAGCTACGCTAAGTATTTCTTCACCCGGTGCTGTAATTTGTGCTGGTACGCCAGTTACATTTAACGCCAATGCTGTTAAAACACCTTTCGACGCAGGTGCTACATATAATTATGAGTTTCGTCGTATTCGCTCTGCTGTTGATACGCAAGCGCAGGACGGACTGTCCAGTACTTTTACTGATCCGGCTCTTCAGAATGGCGATCAAATTTATGTGATTATTACTGAAGCTAATTCGGGTTGTGATGGCACATCTAGTACAATTACGATCACAGTTAATGATAATCCTGTGGTTACTTTAGTGCCAGATGTTAATCCTAGTTGTGATGGGAGCGATGTTACTTTAACCGCAACGGTTACTAATGCATCACCTACGGTTGTGCCAACTAATTATGAGTTTTTCTTAAATACGGTAAGTCAACAAAGCAGTGCAAGTAATACCTTTACAAGAAATAATTTTGCTGACGGTGATCAGGTGTTTGTAGAAGTTACAACAGCCGCAGGATGTAATGCAAGTTCTGCGCCTCCTGTTGTTATATCTATTGATCCGTTACCAACACCTACAATTACAGGTAACTTCACACCATGTGTTGACGCTATTGAAAGATATACAACCGATCCTGGTTTTGCAGGTTCGTATGTTTGGACCGTTACTGGTGGTACTTTTGATGCAGGTGGTGGTATTAATGATGATTACGTAGATGTGGATTGGAATACAACAGGTATCCAAACCTTGACGGTTACATATAATTCTGCAGATGGTTGTCCGCCTGTTGCGCCTACAAGTCAAACAATAACGGTCAACTCTTTACCAACGGTTGGTTTAACAGGAGAGACCGATGTTTGTGATGGAGCTACCGAAACATATACAACAGAAACAGGCATGAGTAATTATGTTTGGAACGTAGTGGGTGGTTCTATACAAACAAATGATAACAATGGAACAATAACAGTATTGTGGAATGTTATAGGGAACGGTTCTGTGAGTGTTAATTATGATAACTCAAATGGATGTAGTGCCAATAATCCTACTGTTTTGGCAACAACTGTTCATACGCTTCCTATTCCTACTATTACAGGTAATTCACCTGTATGTTTAAATGCTACTGAAAGATATTCTACCGAAGGTGGATATACTAATTACGATTGGCAAGTTGTTGGAGGTACAATTATTCCAACCGCTAATCCTCATATTGTTGATGTACAATGGACATCAATAGGAAATCAAGAGATTTCGGTTAATTACGAAACTTTAACTGGAAACTGTTCGGCAGCTTCTCGAACAACTTCAGCAATTTTTGTTAACGACTTATTAGTGCCAACAATAACTGGAGATAATGATGTTTGTGTTAATTCAAGTGGTAATATTTATACTACTGAAGCTGGAATGACCGGATACGTTTGGACTGTAGTTGGTGGTACTGTTGATTCTGGTGGTTTAACAAATGAGGTTTCTGTAACATGGAATACTGCTGGAGCTCAATCTATAAATGTATCTTATACCGATGGTAATACTTGTCCGTCGGCTGCTGCAGTGCCTTATGCGGTTAATGTAAACGCCTTGCCAACTCCTACCATAACTGGAGATGCTACTGTTTGTAACGGAACAAGCTCGGTTTATTCTACAGAGACAGGAATGACAGCTTATGCATGGACTGTTACGGGTGGAGGATCTATTTCTGCTGGCCAAGGAACAGAAAGTATCACGGTTGATTGGACAGCCGTTGGCCCTCAGGATATAACAGTTACTTATATTGATGCTAATTTATGTGGTGCTGGTACTCCAACTTCAACGAGGGTGACAGTTACTGATCTGCCATCTCCAACCATTACAGGTTCAGATGATGTGTGTGAAGGGCATACCGAAACTTATACAACCGAAGGTGGTGCCTCTAATTATGATTGGCAAATTGCTGGCGGAACTATAATTCCAACAGCTCAAGAGCATATAGTAGATGTAGTATGGACATTAGGAGCAGCACGCGAAATATCCGTTAATTACGAATTGTCATCTTGCCCTGCCGCAACCCCATTTGTGTTGCCAGTAACGGTCAATCCTATTCCAACAGTGTCGTTAACAGGAGTTAATGAAGCTTGTTTAAATACGATTGGTCATATATATACAACTGATGCTGGTGAAAGTAACTACCAATGGACGGTTGTAGGTGGTACCGTAACAGCTGGTCTTGGCACTAATGAAATAACAGTTACATGGGATGTTCAGGGAGCCGGTTCTGTGGAGGTTAATTATGATAACTCCGACGGATGTTCTGCTGTAGATCCAAGTCGTATTGATGTAACAGTTCATCCTTTACCTATTCCAACTTTATCAGGTAATAATACGGTATGTAATACATATCGTGAAGTGTATACAACAGAGACTGGTATGACTAATTACAACTGGTTAGTTTCTGGAGGTACTATCGATGTGGATGATAATAATGGAACTATAGAAGTGATATGGAATACGCTTGGTGCACAAACTATTAGTGTATCTTATACTAATAGCAATAATTGTGATCCAAGTATTCCAACGGAAATAAATGTTACCGTAGAAGATACGCCTGTGCCAACTATCACAGGAAATAGTATCGTATGTAATAATAATACAGAAATATATTCTACTGAGACTGGAAATGACAATTATGTATGGACAATTACAGCAGGTGGAACTATTGTTAGTGGACAAGGAACAGATGAGATTGAGGTGCTATGGAATGCTACAGGTGCTCAGCAAATTACTGTAAATTATGAATTTGCTAGTGGATGTACAGCACCAAATGCAACACCTTTAGATATTACGGTGAATCCATTATCTGGAGTTGTTCTAACAGCTGCACCTTCTACAAGTGTGGTGGCAGGTACAGAAATTACCTTTACAGCTACTGGAACTGATGTGGTTAATTATGATTTTTTAATTAATGGAGTTCCCGATGCTACTCATGATGGCTCTGATTCTTATAGGTGGACACCTGCTGATATTAGTGATGATAATACTGTAGTGCGGGTTATTGCAACAACAAGTACTGGTTGTACTGACTTTGCAGAATTAACCATTCGTGTTTTTGAAGGTTTAGCGCCTACTGATGTAGAGCCTTTAACTCAAGTTTACTGTGAGGGCGATGCTTCTGCGGTATCGATATATCTTGTTGCGCCGGTAATGAACGGTGTTAGTTACGATTTAATTCGAACAGATGATAGTCAATTGATGGGTACAGTTACGGTAACTGATCCTTCTGACGAGGTACGTTGGACGCATGGAGTTAACGGTGTTGACTTTACTTATGCCGGAACGGCAACGTTTAAAGTAGAAGCCTATTGGCCAGCAGTTCCTGGTGATCGTATTGATATGAATAATCAAGTTGTGGTTATAGAAACTGCCTTGCCTGATAATTCATTCACAATTGATCCAGTTGGAGTTGTCACTGGTTGTAATGCTGGTGCTGGTTACGAAATTACCCTCTCTGGATCAGAAGCTGATGTAATATATACTCTAACTGTTGATGGTGCTCAGGTGGGAACACCTATCCCAGGAACTGGAGCCGCGCTTAATTTTGGTTTCCAGTTAACTACTGGTGTGTATGTAGTTGTTGGTGATAGAGATGGTTGTATTCAAGATATGTCTGGTACTTTCGAAATACAATCTGATTGGAGTGGTACAACACAAACAGTTGTTGGTAACCCTGCGGACGGTCGTTTCTGTATTGGTGGCGCAGGTATTGAAGTGATATTAGAAGGTTCTGAGGCTGGCACTAATTATGTTGTTACCTATAATGGAGCTGAAATTATTGGTTCTGATTGGACAGGTGATGGCGCGGCCAATACCTTTGGTCCGTATGATGCAGCTGGTGATTATGCTGTAAATGTTAAAACAACAAGTGGATGTTATTATCCTATGAGTGGATTGGTAACTGTTACGGAAGTTGCTTTACCAACTGCATTTAATTTATTAGCCGAAAACGATAATCCATTCTATTGTACAGGAGGAGCTGGCCTTGAATTATTACTTGATAATAAAGAAGCTGGTGTTCGTTACACCTTATATAAAGATGGTGTTTATGCTGAAGATATACTTGCTACAGTAGATGGTGGACAATTAGTGTTTACTGGAGCTTATACTGCTGGAACATATAATGTAAGAGCAAATATTGAAGGTTTGACTTGTGAGGAGGATATGGCCAATACATTAGATCTAGTTGAAGATCCTTTACCACAGGTTCTTGAACTATTAGGTGAAACTGGTTTCTGTGAGGGTGGTGGTTCTGCCACACTTTATATCAATAATCCAGAGGCTGATGTTACTTATGAACTCTTATTGGATGGAATAGCTACAGGAGACTTTGGTACAGTAGGTGGTGGACAGATTATTTGGTCTGCAACTGCCGCTGGTCAATATACTGTGCAGGCTACAAAGAATAATGCGAGTACTAATTGTGGACCTCATCCAATGAATGGTGCTATTGATGTAACAATGACCTTGTTGCCTGAGGATAGATTATTGACAGTTGTTGATGGAACAGATTGCGATAACGGTACAATTGTAACAATTAATAGTTCACAAGCTGGAATCAGATATGTATTGATTGATAATGATACTGACTCTGAAGTGCCTGGTTATGAAATAATAGGTGATGGAGGTAATATCTCCTTCAACCCAATATTTGATGATAATGGATCTTATCGCATTGAAGGCTTCAATACAACTTGTAATAGGATAATTGACGATGCAAATCACAATCCAATATTGGTTAATATTGCTGGTGTTGTAGGTAAGCGTACTATTGACTTTACACCATCAGGACCAATTTGTGTTGGTGATGGAGGTTTAACCATACAGGTTCATAACCCTGATGCCAATGTGGATTACGTACTTTACCGCATCGACGGTACTGGAACAGATGTATTTGTTGAGACATTAACTCAGCCTCACTCTACTGATCCTATTGCCTTTACACCAACCTTTGCTGAAGGTGAATATAAGGTGATTGGATATAGAGATTTCGCTGGTGATCCGACCGGATGTAATAATGAAATGTTGAATCGTTTAACGATTTCATATAATCCTCTACCTAAGTCTTACTTAATGACTGGATCAGGTTCATATTGTAATACAGGAACAGGTACTGTTCTGGGTATTGAAGGATCAGAAATCGATTATATTTATAATTTAGTTTTTGATGATGGATCTGGAAATGTGGTTGTAGATACGAAAGTTGGAGATGGAATGCCGCTTGTATTTGACGCTGTTTCAACCACAGGTACTTACACTGTTTATGCAGCTTCTCCATTTGGCTGTACATCAAGTATGGACGGTTCAATTGATGTGCAAAGTGTAACTGAAGTCATTAATCAGGATCTTACAATGCCAGCTTATACATATTGTGCCAATAGCACTGGAGTTGATCTGGTATTACAAGACCAGGAGTATGGTGTGTACTATGAGGTTCGTGAAGCCGACGGTATTACAGTTGTTCTTCCTGCTGTTCAAGGTGGTCAGCCAGGTTCGCAATTAATATTGGGAGAAGTTCAAGCAGGAACTTATACCATATTTGGCTCCTACGATGTAGCCTTTACTTCATGTGTTATGCAAATTAATAGTGGAGCTGAAGTTATAGTAACATCTGATCCTGTAAAACCTATTCTTAGTTTATCAAGTACTGATTATTGTGCTGATGGAGATGGTGTAGTACTAACGGTTGATAATTCCGTTTTGAATGTGGGTTATCAATTAATAAATAATGCTGGTGATTTAGTGAATTATGTAAATGGTATTGGAGGGCCAGTTGAGTTCCCAGTACCTATAAGAGGAACAGAAACATACTTTGTTAAAGCTATTTCGTTTACCACAGGTTGCGAGGTTGATAGTGATCCAATAACTATTACTGAAAATCCCCTACCACAAATATTTGATGTGTGGTTAGAGATAGAGGACGAATTTGGTGATGTTAGTGTAAGTCCTTGTGAAACGCTTTGTCAGGGCTCAGTTAATATTGATAAAATTAAACTTGAAAGTTCCGTGATTGGAACCTCTTACACACTATTACGTGAATTAGGTGGAGATCTTTACGAAATTGTTTCAACAATTGTAGGAGATGGTCTTGAACTTGATTTTGGAGTACAAGATGAGGCTGGTTATTATGTGATACAAGCTACAACACAGCCACAAGGATGTTCTGTTTTAATGGATGGTCGTGTTCTGCTCTATGCAATACCTTTAGAAGCAATCGATGATGTAGTTGGCTTGCAAGGTGGTGAATTATTGGTAGAGTTTGATGTTGCCCAAAATGATCTTTACCTGAATGGGGTGGATGTGTTTGAGGATGCAGAAAATGAAGTTGATAAATATAGAAATCTTGAATTCGAGCTCATTACAGCATTTGAGTTTATTGATGAAAATGGTGATCCGCAACAACATGAGGTTATTGGTTCTGCAACCATTAATTCCGAAGGTAAATTAGAATACAAAAAGTTACCAGGTTTCTATGGTAGAGACTCTGTTCGCTATAGGGTTACAAATATTGATCCATTGCACCCAAACAGATCTGATATTGCAACCGTATTTATTTTTGTTGGAAATGTTAATGTGGAAGACGGGAAAGATCTACTACTACCAAATGCCTTTTCACCAAATGATGATGGAATCAATGACTTCTATGTTATATCAGGAAGTTTTGATGTTGCAGTTTCAAAACTAGAAGTGTTTAACAGGTGGGGAACCTTGGTTTATAGATCAAAAGGTGACTTTTATGGTAAGGATGATGATTGGTGGGATGGAAAATCAAATGCTGGAGCCATGGTCTCTCTGGGTGATAATTTACCAAATGGTACTTATTATTATGTGTTCTCAGTGGAAGTCAACAATGATGGTAATAAGGAATCAAAAGAATACAGTGGATTTATTGAATTAAGACGATAATACGAACATATATTATACTGATGAAACGATTTAATTTAAATAGACAAATAGATCTTATTGCCAAACGAGAGTTTGAGTGCGATGCTAAAGGTGTGTTGTCTTCAGGATCGTTTAATCTGACTCTTTTAAAAAGATTTAATCACATGAAATATCTTATCCCTATATTGTTTTTATTGCTTTTTGTTCTGCCATCAAAGGCGCAACATCAGGCAGCGTACAATCACTATATAGCTAATCAGGGTTTATTGAATCCTGCGTATAATGGTACGCGTGATATTATGAGTGGATTGCTTATACACCGTAGTCAATGGATTGGAGTGGAAGGTGCTCCTATGAATCAGGCATTAAATGTTCACGGGCCGATAGAGGATACTAACCTTGGTGTTGGTGTGATATTGGCCAATGATAATTTGGGTTTTACCAATGTGTTTGATTTTATGGGGGCAGCGTCGTATAAGATTCAATTGGATCGTCGTGGTAAGTTTCTGTCATTCGGTTTACAATTGGGGGTATCTTCTAATGTTTATGATGGTACCAGAGCTATTACGGATCAATATGGCGATCCGGTATTTCAACGTAAGGAAAGTAATATCACTTTTAATGTAGGGGTTGGAGCATACTATTATGCCGAGAATTACTTTGCAGGTTTCTCCATTCCAAAGATGTTTGATCCGGTTTATAATCAAGGTTCAGAAGGATATAAAAATACGCTTAATATAGAACACCTTCATTCGTATTGGTATGGAGGATATATTTTCGATTTAGGTGATGTTAAGATAAAACCAACGGCTTTAATCAGAACGGTGGTGGGGGCACCATTAACGTTCGATGTTTCTGCCAATGTGTTACTAATGGAACGATTGTGGTTAGGGGCTTCATATAGAAGTGTGTCAGAAGCCGTTTTCTTATCTGAATTCATAATCAATAGACAGTTTACAGTACGCTATTCGTTCGATTATTCCATATCCCCAATGGGTAGGTTTGGTCAGTACGGATCGCACGAAATAGGTATTCAGTTCGACTTTTCATTTAATAAGCGTCCTGGTATGCGATCTATCAGATATTTCTAGTAAATTTATATTAGAGCTATTTGAACATTAAATTATGTATAAGCAATTTGGTTAAAAATTATAACCTATGAAACCCAACTATAAAATACATCTACTTTTATTATTGTTGACAATTGGGCAATTTACAGTCGCTCAAAGGTCTGAAATTAAGAAGGCTCAGAATCAGTACGAGAATCAGGATTATTTCCAGGCTTTGGAGTACTACAAAATAGCTGTAGAAAAAGGAGCTGATGATTTGGATACCAAACTCCATATGGCGCGTTGTTATTTTAATCTTAAAGATATACAGACTGCTTTTGATATGTATCTAGGGCTGGAGGATAAGCTTAGAAACGAAGTAGATATACGTAACTATGCAGCTTGTTGGCAACAACAGGGTGGTTTTGATGTGGCCATTGAGTGGTACGAAAAAGCTATTAAAGCAGAGGCAAATCCACTAGACATGAAAGAGCTGATTAAAGCTTGTAAGTGGGCAAGGGAAAATGGAGCCTTTGATCAATCGGTTCTTGTAAATCCGGCCAGTTCATTACTTATAGGTGGACAGTCTTTTGGTATACAGTTTTATAAAGATGAAGTTGTGTATTCGGGAGCTAAAGAAGATGCTGGAAAAAAGGTAGATAATACGGGTAAGGTTTATTTAAATTTATTTTCAGCCAAATATGTTGATGGTGAAGTGCAAGAGGGTGGAAGTTCATTTTCATCAAATCTGGAGTATGATTTTCATGTTGGGGCAACAGCTTTTACCAGTGATTTTAAACGAATATATTATACAAAAGTGGTACGCATTAAAGGGGGTAGCCGTATAAAAATATTTACCTCTGAGTTTAACGGTAAAGACTGGGTGAATGAGCGCGAATTAGCTAATAACTCCGATGATTTTGATATTGGTTACCCGGCAGTATCACCAGATGATAAAACGTTGTATTATACCTCAAACCAACGCGGTGGCTTCGGAGGTCAGGATATTTATAGTGCACCTATTAAAGCTAATGGTGATGTTGGTAAGGGTGAAAACCTTGGTAAGGAAATTAATACTTTTGGAGTTGAGAAATGGCCATATATAAGTAAAGAAGGAAAGTTATATTTTGCTTCTGACGGTCACCTTGGTTTTGGAGGGCTTGATATATTCGAGGCTGAATGGGATGGTAATAATTTTACCAATGTGCGGAATATGCGCCAACCTATAAATACAGGTAGTGATGATTTTGGTTTCATACTTGATCCAAATGATGCTACACGTGGTTTTCTTTCATCTAACCGTATAGGTTCGGGTAGTACAGATGCGATCTTCATGTTGATGCCATCTGATGCTCAGGAAGAGGTTAAAAAGGATGTTCCTCCTGTAGCTGGTTTGGATGTAATACCGGTATTTGATGAAACGGCGACTGTTGAAGAACCAGTTGTAAGTGAACCTATCGTTGAAACACCTTCGGTTGACTTATCGATGTTCCCCGCTGTTTTTGCTGCTAAATTAACTTCTACCTTTAATGGTGGTGCTGTTGCAGGTGCTAGTGTGGTTATTAAGGATGCCAATACTGGTGAAGTTGTTGCCAATGGCGTATCTGATGCTGATGGTAAGGTTAATATTACTATTCCTGATAACTTCAGAAATGATGCTCAGGAATTCGAAATAGAACTTTCCAAAGGCGCTGAATTCAATAGTAAACGTATGTTGGTTCATATCATGGAAATTGAAGACATAAATAATAATGGTTTATCCCTTACACCAATTTTTGATGATTCAGCCTTGAATGATATCGGTAAGATGGTTATTTCTTATCGAGGTAGTAAAATTACTGATGAAGGTCAGAAAGTATTGGATCAATTGGCTACAATCTTACAGCAAAACCCTAATGTGGTTGTTAAGTTGAACGGTCACACCGAAGCTAAAGGTAACCGTTATAATAACCTGGATGTCTCGCAAACCATAGCAGAAGTTGCTGAAAAAGAATTGATGCTACGTGGTATTAATGATGAAAATATGATTCCGCGTGGATATGGAGAACGTTATTTGCTTAATAAATGTAAGCGTGGCGTGTATTGCGACGAAGCAGAACATTTAAGTAACCGTCGTATTGAGGTGGTTGTTTGGAAACGACTTAATTAATTTATTAAGTATTAATTGTATTATATTTAGGCATTAAAATATAGAGAATGAAACTCAAATACTTTTTACTCGTCACCATATTGTTCACAACAGCAGTTTCGGGAATAGCTGAAGATATTGCTGCTTTGCGAACAAGTAAAAAGATTATTAGAATGGATAAAGCCATTGAGCCTTATTATGCCATTCAAATTATAGCTCTGAAAAAGCCACCTGGTGTTGCGTCTTTCTTTACTAATATTGATAAGGCAAGGGAATATCCTTGTGCAGATGGTTTTTATCGTTTCTGTGTAGGGCAATACAGCAGCTACGATGAAGCCAAAAGTAACCTGCAATCTATTCGTGGTTTGGGTTATGATCAAGCATTTGTTGTAAATACGGCTGAGTTTGATTTAGGGCAGGGAAGACCTGTTGCGCGATCAAGTAAAAAGATTGATCC
Organism: Carboxylicivirga fragile; assembly: GCF_050589805.1. Lineage (NCBI taxonomy): Bacteria > Pseudomonadati > Bacteroidota > Bacteroidia > Marinilabiliales > Marinilabiliaceae > Carboxylicivirga > Carboxylicivirga fragile. The sequence continues at coordinate 29,502 of NZ_JBNGOY010000029.1, forward strand.
TAATAGAATGTATACTGTGCAACTAAGTGCCTTCCGTTTTCCTGTGTATTTAAGTCATTTTAAAGACTTAGATAATGTGACAGAATATCGAATGAAGGATAAAATATTTCGTTATTGCGTTAGCGAAGTTATGGGAACGGAAGCTGCCGCTGAGTTGGAACGCATTAAAGGTTTAGGCTATAAAGATGCATATTTGGTAGAACTGGATAGGTATGCTCCTTTTAAAATTGAATAATAATTGTACTTTTGCAAATATAGCAGGCCGGTCTATCGCTTAGATCATTTGGTTTAAGAGGAAAGTCCGGGCAATGCAGAGCACCGTATTTCTTAACAGGAAGAAGCTCGTGAGGGTTTAGTAATGTAGCAGAAAATAACCGCCTTGTTTGTGCGCTGAGCTTGTCGAGGTACATATGCGGGTAAGGGTGAAAAGGTGGGGTAAGAGCTCACCAGTATTGTGGGTAACTATGATAGCTGTACAACTTACGGATTGCAAGACCATGTATATTATAACTCCATTATGGAGCAGAGCTGCTCGCTTTGTTTTTCTTTTGAAAAGTTGTAAGGGGTAGGTCGCTAGAGCTTATGGGTAACCATAAGCCCAGACAAATGATAGACATCTGCTTTTGGCAGATACAGGACCCGGCTTATAGGCTTGCTATTTTTTTCTTTTCTAATATCAAAGACATGAAACATTGGCTCTCACGACTAGTTCACTATTTGAACGAAGAAATCTGGCGTATTACTGCTGATGATACCACGCGTCGTCAATTTTTTTTAATTCGAGCCATTCGCATTCTTTTTCTTGCCATTAAAGGTTTTATTAACGACAAGTGCCAACAAAAAGCTTCGGCGCTTACCTTTTATTCATTGCTCTCAGTGGTTCCGGTTGCCGCATTGGCTTTTGGAATAGCTAAAGGTTTCGGGTTTGATGCAAAGCTAAACGAACTCTTAGCTGCACGCCTCGAAGGTCAAGAGGAGGTATATAAGTTTGTAAGCAATTTTGCATTGAATTATCTCGAACGCACCCCTGGCGTTGAAATTGCCGGTATTGGTCTGGTTATGCTTTTATGGGCTGTAATGAAAGTGTTTGGAAATATTGAAAGCTCATTCAATGATATTTGGGAGGTAAAACATGCCAGAAGTTTTATACGAAAATTCAGCGACTACATTTCCTTGATGTTGGTCGCCATATTATTGCTAGTTTCTAGTAGTGGTACAGTTATGTTCGTTTCCAAGCAATTAAAATCAATTGGCGTTGAAGATGTCAGAAATCCATTTTTTGTATTGGCTTCTTCTTACATGTTAATATGGATAGTATTCACATTGATTTTATATATAATGCCTAATGCGAGAGTCAAGTTTCGTTCGGCCTTATTTGGTGGAATTATCTCAGGATCTTTATTTCAACTCTTGCAATATGGATACATTCACTTTCAGAGTTCAGTAACGAGTTACAATGCTATTTATGGTAGTTTTGCTGCCTTGCCATTTTTTCTAATATGGATGCAAGCCAGTTGGTTAATTGTACTTTTCGGGGCTGAATTGTCATTTGCCTATCAGAATGCAAATAGTTTTGAATTTGATGCAGATACACGACGTGTTAGTTATACGTATCGCCGTTTGGTTATTATAATGGTTGCAGCCGATGTTGTAAAGCGTTTTGAACGAGGAGAGAATCCGCCTTCTAAAATGGAATTGTCCATTAAGTTGAAATTACCTATTCGTTTAATTAACGAAGTGTTGTACGAGTTGGTTGAATGTAAAGTATTTTCAGAAGTAAACTCTGAAGATGACAAAGAAATCTGTTATCAACCTGCCATTGATATCAATAAGTTAAGTATTATGAGTGTAATATCGATGGTTGAAGATAAAGGAAGCCGGGATTTACATTTTGAAGAGACGCATAACTTAAGCCGTATTCAGTCCGTTCTGGGGGTGTTTAGCAATGTACTGCATTCATCTGAGGACAATGTATTGCTCAAGGATTTATAAGGAAAACTAAACCATTAGATATAAAAAAAGCAACATTGAATTTCAATGTTGCTTTTTTATATAAGGTATCACATCAATTGGGATTAATTTAAACTCCTGTAAAACAGGATTTGAGTGCATACAATCATCGGTAATCCTCCGTGCCATAAATGACAACCCGAAGGTGAGGCCCGCCCTTAGAAAGCATAGCGTCACTCGGTATTCTGATAGCGTTGAGTTTAACAATCAAAACAATTGATGTGATAGTTTCTTTATCAAAGATCGTATAACAAATATACCTTATTCGCACATCAATTCCAAGGTTTATCAAGGGTTTTAATCCTGTGAAGAGGGAATCAATTGACCATTAAATTATTAAATTTGTGTTTTAACATTTGTTTAATATCTGGATTTCGAAATTTGTTTCATCTATGTATGTAATTGTCGATATAGAAACCACGGGTGGTAATTTAAATAATGGTAAGATTACTGAAATTGCCATATATCGACACGATGGGAATAAGGTTATTGATGAATTTGTCAGTTTGGTTAATCCTGATAGTTATATACCACCCTTTATTAGTTCGTTAACGGGTATCACAAACGAAATGGTTGAGTCGGCTCCGCCATTTTATCAGGTAGCTAAAGATATTGTTGAAATATGTAAGGATGCTGTTTTTGTAGCTCACAATGCAGGTTTCGATTATAATTTTATAAAAGCGGAGTTTAAAAGTCTGGGTTTTGACTTTTCAATGCCTACCGTTTGTACAGTTAAGCTGTCGCGAAAATTGTTACCAGGTCATGCTTCTTATAGTTTGGGCAAACTGTGCGATGCTTTGGGCATTGCGAATGGAGCCCGACATCGTGCTGCTGGTGACGCACTTGCTACAGTGGAACTTTTTGAACTATTATTAAGTAAGAACAATGGCTTAATAAATCCTGAAGACCCGTACACCGAGTTTTCGGCTGATGGTTTACACCCGCAGCTTAGTATCGCAATTATTAAGGAACTACCAAACGAAACAGGAGTCTACTATATTCATGATGAAAATGGTGACTTGGTATATATTGGGAAAAGTAAGAAGATCAGAAATCGAATTATTACCCACTTAGGAAATCCAAAGACCAAGAAAGGGCTTGAGATGAAACAAAAGGCTGCTTCCATAAGTTGTGAGCTTACTGGTAGTGAACTGATTGCTTTATTGAAAGAATCCCAAGAGATAAAAGAGGAGAAACCTCGTTATAATCGCGCCCAACGTCGTTCGCGAAATCAAGTTGGTTTATATCACTACCGCGATAGGAAGGGGTACTTACGCTTGATTCTAAAGCCCAATAGCGGGGTTGAAATTCCGGCCACTACCTTTGAAAGCTTGAAGGAAGGTCGTGACCAACTCTTTAAATGGATTGAGGAGTACGAACTCTGTCAACAATTGTGTGGTTTATACGACGGTAATAATGGTTGTTTTCAATATCAACTTAAAACATGCCGGGGTGCCTGTGTTGGTGAGGAACTTGATGAAGCGTATAATCTTCGGGTAAATCAATTGTTGACCAAATTATCTTATGGGTATAATAATGTGGTTATTATGGATAAGGGTAGAAGCAACGATGAAATCGGAATTGTGATAATTGAAAATGGACGCTATTTAGGTTGGGGTTATATCTATGAAGATACCGTTATTGAGTCTCCTAAAGAGTTTAAGGATCACATTAAATTATACAATGATAACAGAGATACGCGTGTGATTATAAATCAATACCTCCGTCAGAAAAAACACAAAAAGCTTATTCCCTATTAGCGATTGCTACCTGCTGTTCTTCTTTAAAAATTCATCGTGATCAATTAAATAGCGCTCATGAGCACCAATGCCAATGGACTTTCCAGTAGAATTAAGCACCGCCACATCAAAAAAGAGTTTCCGCTCGTCAATAAATTTTAAGTGTGCTTTACATTTAATGCTTTCACCTTCAGCAACAGGATGAAAGTGTTTAACGTTCATTTCAACACTTAATGAATCTACACCATTTATCAAATTGGGTTCAATGAGCTCAACACAGCATTGCTCCATGAAAACAATCATTGCCGCTGTGGATAAATAGGGTACACGACCAGTACCAAGTGTGGTGGCCAGATCCTTTTTTTCAACAACAATGTTTTTTTCTAAAATAATCCCTTTAGCTATGTAAAGATCAAATTTTGAATTATTCTTTGCTTGCTTCATGTGTGATTATTTGTTCTAATTCAAATATAACACATAAGATACAAGAAATAAATAGCAAATTAAAATTCTGAGGTAAAGTGGAATTCGATGTTTTTAAAATTGCTTTGCGCCATTTGTAACATATATGCTGAATCTGCCATAAACACATCACGACCCGATTTATCTTTGGCCATGTATTGAACTTTACGTTTTTTGAAGTCAGCTAATTCTTTTTCGTCTTCACTTCTAATCCAGCAAGCTTTATGCAAGTTGATTGGCTCATACCTACATGAAGCTCCATATTCGTGTAGTAAGCGGTATTGAATTACTTCGAACTGAAGTGCACCTACCGTACCTATTACTTTTCGTCCATTGAATTGGCTCACAAATAGCTGGGCAACTCCTTCATCCATTAACTGATCAATGCCCTTGGCTAGCTGCTTCGATTTCATCGGGTCATCGTTCTCGATGTATCTAAATAATTCTGGCGAAAAACTTGGAAGACCTTTGTAGTGCAATTTTTCTCCTTGAGTAACGGTGTCGCCTATTTTAAAATTACCTGTATCAGGTATACCAACTATATCACCTGGATAGGCTTCATCAATAATGGACTTTTTATCGGCCATAAAGGCGGTAGGACTGGAGAATTTCATGTTTTTACCATTACGTACATGCAGGTAGTTGGTATTACGTTGAAATTTACCAGAACAAATTTTCAAGAAGGCTAAACGGTTTCGGTGATTAGGATCCATGTTGGCATGAATCTTAAATACAAAGCCAGTGAACTTTTCTTCTCCAGCATCTACCATACGCTCTTCTGCTTTCGAAGGCTGTGGAGTAGGGGCTATTTGAAGAAAACAATGCAGAAGTTCGCGAACGCCAAAATTATTTAAAGCACTACCAAAGAAAACGGGTGCAACACTAGCCTCACGATACGGATCCATTTCGAAATCGGGATAAACACCTTGTACTAGTTCAAGTTCTTCTCGTGCACTTTCGGCCGAATCATCACCGATAATACTATTAAGAACTGGATCATTAAAGTCTTCGATGGAAACACCTTCTTCTAATACTTGTTTGCCCGGATCAAAAAGGTAAAGGTTTTTTTCAAAAAGGTTATATACGCCTTTAAACTCGGTACCATTACCAATTGGCCAGCTTAATGGCTGAACTTTTATTTTTAATTCTTCTTCAACTTCGTCAAGTAATTCAAAGGGGTCTTTACTTGGGCGATCCATCTTATTAATGAAAACAATTACGGGCGTATTACGCATACGGCACACTTCCATTAGTTTTCTGGTTTGCGCTTCTACACCTTTAGCTGCATCCACAACAATGATTACGCTATCAACCGCAGTAAGCGTTCGGAAAGTATCTTCGGCAAAATCCTGGTGACCTGGTGTGTCAAGAATATTAACTTTATAGCCATCGTACTCAAAACCCATTACCGATGTGGCCACAGAAATACCTCTTTGTTTCTCAATTTCCATGAAATCGGACGTGGCTGTTTTTTTAATTTTATTCGATTTAACAGCTCCTGCAACATGAATAGCCCCACCAAAAAGAAGTAGCTTCTCAGTAAGTGTTGTTTTACCCGCATCCGGGTGACTAATAATGGCAAACGTACGTCTTCTCTTAATTTCTTCTGTAAATCCCATGACCCTAATTTTTTCGACCTGCAAATTTAAACAATAGATTCAATTTAGACATGTGTTTCGTTGATAGTTTATTGAAAATTTAATCTGCTTTTTGTTTATAAATCGAAGAATATTTTTAATTTTTGCTTTTAAATTATAAGAGAGAGACCGAAGTATTTACTAATTGAATAAATTTTATGAGTTGGACCAATTATCACGGTCATTCAGATTATTGCGATGGGCACGGTAAAATAGAAGATTACATAACCAAAGCTATCGATTTTAATATGTCTGCCATTGGCATTTCTTCACACGCACCTGTACCATGTCCTACTGATTGGAATATGCCAAAGGATAAATTAGTAGCCTATATCTCAGAAATTGAAACATTAAAAAATAAGTATAAAGGCAAGATTGCTGTTTACAAATCTTTGGAAGTGGATTTTATTCCAAACATGATGTCACCGACACATTCTGATATAAAAAATATAGATTTGGATTACGTCATTGGATCAGTACATTATATTGATCAATTTGAGGATGGTACGCCTTGGGATATGGATGGGTCTGATAGCCAGATTAAAAAAGGTTATGAGGAAATATTTCATTCCGACTTTAAAAATTTAGCATTAAAATATTTTTCTGCCCAAAAAGAGATGCTACAAAATCATGCTCCAGATATACTTGGGCATATGGATAAGATTAAAGTGCATAATCAAATGTATGATCTAGCTGATCCAAAAGAAAGTTGGTTTGCAAATGAAGTTAAAGAGACTTTGTTGCTTGCTAAGGAGCAAGGGGTGATCGTTGAAATTAATACGAAGGTATATAATCATTCGAATCTAATATTTCCTGGGCGAGCGTTTTTTCAATTTATAAGAGAGAATGATATACCAATTACAATGAATAGTGATGCACATATGGCCAAGTTTCTAATTGCCGGTTATGAAGATGTTGCCGGTTTACTTCTTGATAATAGTATTACGCATCTACATGAGTTTATTGAAGGGCAATGGCAACCTGTTAAATTCAATACAAAAGGATTAATTTTTAAGTAATATATGTCATGAAAAAACGCAAAGTAGCTGATGCAACTTTGCGTTTTTTTAGTTCAATTGTTCTTTAAAGAGGAATATTTCCGTGTTTTTTAGGTGGATTTGATTCGCTCTTGTTTTGAGTCATCTCCAATGCTTGAATTAATTTATACCTCGTATCCTTTGGTAGTATAATTTCATCGATATAACCAAGTTCTGCAGCGCGATAAGGATTAGCAAAATTTTCGCGATAATCGTCAACACGTTTCGTTTTCGATTCTTCATCCACATCACCTCGGAAAATAATATTTACCGCTCCTTCAGGTCCCATAACTGCAATTTCGGCTGTTGGATAGGCTAAGTTTATATCTGCCGCCAAATGTTTAGATGCCATAACATCGTAGGCACCACCGTAGGCTTTACGTGTAATAACTGTAATTTTAGGCACTGTTGCTTCGGCATAAGCATAAAGCAGTTTAGCTCCATGTTTGATGATTCCACCGTATTCTTGAACCGTTCCTGGTAAAAATCCGGGTACGTCTACAAAACTTACAACCGGAATATTAAAGGCATCGCAAAAACGAACAAAACGTGCTCCTTTGGTCGATGAATCAATATCTAAAACGCCAGCTAGATAATTGGGTTGATTACCAACTATACCAACTGTTCGTCCTGCCATTCGACCAAAACCAGTAATGATGTTTTGGGCATAATGTGGCATAACTTCCAAGAAGTGCTCGTTGTCAACAACCTTACCAATGATATCGTGCATATCGTATGGTTTATTCGGATCGGCCGGGATTAAATCTTGTAGATCCTGACTCTCACGTTTAATGTCATCGGTTGTTGCAAGCACTGGTGCATCTTCCATATTATTAGAAGGTAAAAAGCTCAGTAGCTCACGAATCATCATCAAAGTGTGTTCATCATCATCGCCCATGAAATGTGCCACGCCACTTTTTGAGTTGTGTGTCATTGCACCACCCAATTCTTCTTTGCTTACCTCTTCGTGTGTCACCGTTTTAATAACTTCTGGTCCGGTTACAAACATGTAACTCGTATTCTTAACCATAAAAATAAAATCGGTTAGTGCTGGGGAATAGACAGCTCCACCAGCGCATGGTCCCATTATCGCTGAGATTTGTGGAATTACACCTGAAGACTTTACGTTTAGGTGGAAGATATCGCCATATCCTGCAAGGCTTTGCACACCTTCTTGTATTCTAGCTCCTCCTGAATCATTCAAGCCAATCAAGGGTGCTCCCATCTTCAGCGCCAATTTTGACACCTTAATAATTTTATCGGCATTGGTTCTACTTAATGAGCCACCAAACACAGTGAAATCTTGTGCGAAAACATATACCAAACGCCCATCCACTTTACCATAACCTGTAATTGCACCATCGCCAGGAAATTGAGTTTTCTCCATGCCAAAATTGGTACACTTGTGTTTTACCAATTTATCCATTTCAACGAAGGTTCCTTCATCGAGGAAGCAATTAATTCTTTCTCGAGCTGTTAGTTTACCTCCTTTGTGTTGCTTAGCAATACGAGCCTCGCCACCACCTGCTTCTGCTTGCTGGTTGCGTTCTTCAAATTTGTTATATTTATCTTGTAAATTCTGCATTGTCTTTAGTTTGTAAGTTACTGTGCTTCAATTTCAATTAATGGTTGATGACCTTCAACGGCATCTCCTTCGTTAACCATTACTTTTTTAACGATACCATCTGCTGCACTTTTGTATTCACTTTCCATTTTCATGGCAGATACCACAATTACAGTCTGTCCTTTTTCAACAGTATCACCTTCGTTTACAGGTATCTTTACAATCTTACCCGGCATTGGTGTTGAAATGATATTACCACCTGCATCAAGCTTGCTTTTTGATTTGGAACGATAACGAGCGGCTGCATCAATCACCTCAATTTCGTAGTAGTTATTGATTGTGTTCACCTTGTATTCATTTGGTGTATCTCCTTCAATCATTTCCATGTTGATCGATTTACCATCCATAATGATTGAATAAGCATCTATTTCTACTTTTTCAATGTCTAAATCGTATATGCGATTATCGATCTCAACCTTGTATTTCGAACCATTCTTTTCGATCACATTTATCTTTGCAACCCTGGTATCTATTTTTAATTCTAATGACATATGAGGGTGTTTTAAAGTCTAACGATGTTTTTTCTTCTTGCGTACTCTTTCCATGCTGACTGATTTGGCGTTGCAACATTAGATTTTGTTGCTGCAGCGTCCATCTTTTCAGTATAATCGAGGTAGGCAACCAAAAGAGCGATGTCTTCACAGTAATCGGAACAATCATCATCCATCATTAGAAAGTCCATGTTCTTTTCAATGAAGTGAGTATCATACTTTCCGTTTACAAAATCATCTGCCTTCATTATTTGAGAAACAAATGGGATGGATGTTTTTACTCCCGTTATCTTGTATTCGTATAAGGCGCGTTTCATTCTTTCGATGGCTTCGTGTCTGGTTGGTGCCCACGAGATTAGTTTTGATATCATTGGATCGTAATGAAACGGAATTTCATAACCTTCATATACATAGCCATCTGTTCGAATTCCTAGTCCCAATGGTTCTGAAATATTCTTAACCACACCTGGGCAAGGCATGAAGTTGTTTTTATGATCCTCGGCATATATTCTACATTCGATGGAATGTCCATTTTGCCTCAAATCTTCCTGTTTGAACGCCAGTGGTAATCCGTTGGCGACATTAATTTGAGCCTTCACTAAGTCAACTCCTGTCACACGCTCGGTAATGGGATGTTCAACCTGAAGTCGGGTATTCATTTCCAGGAAATAGTAGTTAAGATCATTATCGACTAAAAACTCAACCGTTCCAGCACCAACATAGTCAACCGATTTAGCTGCATCTATGGCACATTGTCCCATCTTTTCTCTTAACTCGGGTGTCATTAGGGGAGAAGGAGTTTCTTCCACCACCTTTTGGTGGCGACGCTGAACTGAGCATTCTCTTTCGAAAAGGTGCACATAGTTACCATGTTCATCAGCCATTATCTGAAACTCGATGTGATGCGGACCTTCTATGTATTTCTCAATGTAAACGGCGTCGTTACCAAACGAAGACCTAGCCTCGGATTTGGCCATTTCGTATGATGAAACCAAGTCTTTTTCATCGCGAACAAGTCTCATTCCTTTACCACCACCACCGGCACTCGCTTTGAGCATTACAGGATATCCTATTTTCTTCGCAACTGATTTAAGTTTATCAGTCGCAATGTTTTCCTTTGTTCCAGGTACTACGGGCACACCATTATCTATCATCAGTTGGCGAGCAGTTAGTTTATCGCCCATTGTATTAATGGCATAAATGGAAGGACCTATGAATTTGATTCCCGCCTTATTCACTTTCTCAGCAAATTCAGCATTTTCGGATAAGAATCCGTAACCTGGGTGTATGGCATCTGCTTTTGATTTCAGTGCCACTTCCAGTATTTTATCTATATTTAAATAGCTTTCCGATGATGTTGCCGGTCCAACGCAATAGGCTTCGTCGGCATACCTTACATGCATCGCGCTACGATCAGCTTCGGAATATATGGCAACTGAATTGATGCCCATTTCTCTGCACGATCGCATTACTCGCACCGCTATTTCTCCGCGGTTGGCTACTAATACTTTTTCAATCATAATGGAAATAAGGGTTTCTATTGAGCTTAATTGCTCTGATATATAAAAATTTAATAAGCCTTTTGTTCTAAATAAGATTAAAAGACTAAAATATCTCAATTGCAAAAATGATGATTTTAATCAAGTTTCCAAATAATTTGATCACTTTGTGTGGAATCATTATAAATAGTGAAAGCATCAAACTACTCGCCGTTTCGATGGTTATTAATTCTATATCTTTGAATTTTAATAAGAATAAAATAGACTGTTATGCTGAATAAAAATGTTGAAAAAGCATTGGTGAATCAAATAGAGAAAGAAGCTTATTCTTCTAATCTATATCTGGCTATGGCTGTTTGGGCCGAAACGAATGGTTTCGAAGGAACAGCTCAGTGGTTTTACGCACAATCCGAGGAAGAGCGTTTACACATGTTGAAGTTTATTCGTTATGTGAATGAGCGTGGTGGTAATTCTGTTATACCGGCCATTGCACAGCCACCATCGGAATATAAAGACATGAAAGAGGTTTTTGCCAAGACATTAGAGCACGAACAATACGTTTCAAGTTTAATTAACGATATGGTTGGTGTTTGTGTGAAGGAAAAAGATTACACGACTCAAACTTGGTTGCAATGGTTCGTTAACGAGCAAATTGAAGAAGAAGCTTCGGTTTCAGGTATCAATGATAAACTTCGCTTATTAGGTGATCACAACCTATATATGTTTGATAGAGACATTATGGGGATGCGCGGTGTTGTACCAGCAAGTGCTGAGTAAGTATCAATAGAATATAAGTAAAAAGCCCCGCACTGCGGGGCTTTTTAATTTAATGTATTGTACTTAGTATTTTCTCCTCTTTTGTTATTTCATTACCCGAAAGCGTTATAGCTGTCTCTATAATTGCCAAGTGGGAGTAGGCCTGAGGGAAGTTGCCCAATAAGCGACGTGATTTAAAATCTAAATCTTCGCTAAATAAGCCCAGATGATTGGAAGAAGCGAGCAATTGCTCAAATTTACGTGTTGCTTCATCTTTTAATCCAATTTTATACAAGCTATTGATTAACCAGAATGAACAGATTGTAAAGGCTGATTTAGGTTCCCCAAAATCATCTTTATTTTTATATCGGAACATCAAACCTTCGTGTTCCAATTCTTTTTGAATCGCTAAAACAGTCTTCTTATATCGCTGGTCGTCGGCTTTAATGAAACCGTAATTCTCCATTAATAAAACAGCAGCATCTAAATCGTTGGAGCCATACGCTTGTGTAAATGCGTGTTGTTCATCTGACCATGCATTAGTATAAATGTCTAACTCAATATCAAGCTTCAATTCATTCCATGCCTTATCGTAAGTGTCTCGACGAAGTAGTTTAGCAATTTTTTGAGCTCTGTCAATTGCCACCCAACATAGCACCTTACTAAAGGTGAAGTGTTTGCCTTCTGATCGAATTTCCCAGATTCCCTTATCAGGTTCTTGCCAGTTTTCTTCTACAATCTTTACAATGTTACGTACAATTGTCCAAAGGTCTTCGCTTCGTTCTAAGGTGGTGCTGTAGAGCTTGAAATATTGTAAGATAACATCCATTAAGATGCCATAAATGTCGTTTTGCTTTTGAATATAGGCTGCATTACCAACGCGTACTGGTTTACTACCTTCGTAACCATCAAGGTGAGTTAACTCTATTTCATGGAGGTTTTTTTCGCCATGTATGCCGTACATGATTTGCATCTTTTCACCTTTGTCAGGCATCAAATTGATGACGAAATCTAAGTAACGTTCTACAATTTTATGATGCCCCAACTGCGTCATTATCTTAACTACCATCGATGCATCACGTATCCAGCAGAAGCGATAATCCCAGTTACGCACTTCTCCAATTGTTTCAGGTAATGATGTGGTAAGTGCAGCTAAAATAGCACCTGATTTCTGATAGTTTAATAATTTAAGCGTAAGTGCACTTCGAAGAATTTCTTCGGTGTATTTTTTATACGTTGTTGTTCTATCTGACCAGTTTAGCCAATAGGTTTTTGTTCGCTCTAATTTTAAGTACGATCGAGAAGTTGATTGATGCAGTAATTTCTGATTGTAGCTCAATAGTAAGAATTCATTCTGCTCAATAGAAATACTTTCGGTATTAACTATTTTTTGCTTATCGAGAGAAGAATATAAATAAACCGAATCGTATTCTCCAGCAGTGGTATACGCTTTGATGTATTCCTTCTCATCATTTACAACAGTTGGATGTTCGGCATATTCGAGCTGAGGAGTGAAGTTAACAACTACATCAACTTTACCCGATACGTGTTTAATGTAGCGAACAATGTCTGGTGGCGTGTAATACTTGCCATTCTCATTACGATATCTTGGCATAAAGTCATGCAACTCAAATTCACCCGAAGCGCATGTAAAACGAGTAACCAAAATATTGGTATGTGGTAAATAAAACTGTTTACTAGTATAATCTTCGGTAGGTTTTATACTAAAATATCCACCTCTGTTCTCATCTAATATTTTTGCAAATGTAGATGGCGAAGCAAAATGAGGTAAACAAAGCCATTCAACTGCTCCTGATTCAGATACTAAAGCTGCACTTCGGCAGTTACCAATGATGCCATAATTTAGGTTATTCATACGCGTAAACTTTCTAATAAACTTCAATCTTCTTTTCTTCTCACAATCATATAACCAATAAAGGTGTATATTTGCTTAAACAGCGCGAAAAAAAGGTATTTTTCTTTAAATTGCTATTTTTTCATACAATACTTGATGAATAAATAGTTAAATCTTTTAAACCTAAATATAATATATGTCGAGACTTCACATTGTTGCCAATAGATTACCGTATAGTATAGTTAAGCAAGAGGATGGATTTCAGTTGATTGAGAGTGTTGGTGGATTGGCCACAGGCATGAAATCAGTGTATACTGAATATGGTGGGAAATGGATTGGTTGGTCGGGCCATAATTCCGATGACTTAACATACGAAGAAGCAAGTGAGATTGATGATTTATTGGAAGAAAAAGGTTGCGCGACTGTTCCATTGAGTGATTCTGATATTTTAGAATATTATGAAGGCTTTAGTAATAAAACAATATGGCCTTTGTTTCATTATTTTACGCAATATGTTGATTATGCTCCAGAGAATTGGGAGACATTTAAGCGTGTTAATCAGCGTTTTGCCGATAGGGTTTTAGATGTTTGTGATGATGGAGATACGGTTTGGGTTCATGATTATCAACTGCTATTAGTTCCTGAAATGATTAAATCAAAGAAACCGGGCGTAACGGTTGGTTTCTTTTTGCACATACCTTTCCCATCGTACGAAGTATTTCGTATTCTTCCCTGGCGCATGGAACTAATAAATGGTATGTTGGGAGCGGATTTATTAGGTTTCCATATTTACGATTACGAACGCCATTTCTTAAGTTGTGTTCGTCGTTTGTTTGGTCACGAAATAGCCCTGAATCAAATACATGTTGATGAACGAATCGTTAAAGTTGATGCTTATCCAATGGGTATTGATTACGATAAGTTTAGCAATGCTTCAACAGCTGTAATGCAAAAAACGGTGCATGAACGCTCCGAGCTACACAAGGAATTGGAAAAGTATTTTCTAATGTCTCCTGACCGAAGGTTAGTTTTATCCATTGATCGTTTGGATTACTCTAAGGGTATTCCGCAACGTTTAAAATCGTTTGGTAAATTTCTTGATAAACATCCTGAATTCAGAGGTAGTGTAACACTAATAATGTTAGCTGTGCCAAGTCGTGGGCATGTTGAGGAGTATCAGATACTTAAGCGCGAAGTTGACGAGTTGGTTGGTAAGATAAATGGTGAATACGGTAGCGTAAATTATACGCCGGTATGGTATTTTTATCGGGCTCTTCCTTTTGAGAATTTAGTGGAACTATATAATTCATGTGATGTTGCTCTTATTACGCCACTTCGCGATGGAATGAATTTGGTTGCTAAGGAATATGTCGCATCAAGAAATACTCAAACCGGAGTTGTTGTGCTAAGTGAGATGGCTGGAGTGAGTAAAGAGATGGGGGAGGCCATTACTATTAATCCGATTAACGAAGATGAGATTGCGGAAGCCCTGCATCGTGCCTTAACCATGCCGAAGCAGGAACAACAAGAGCGCATGAAACATCTACAGAATCGAATTAAGCGTTATTCAATTTTTAAGTGGGCCAGTGATTTTGTAAACGATTTGGAGAAAGTTAAGCTTATTCAGAAAGCTTATTTGGCAAAAAAGATATCTAAAACAGTTTATAAGGAAATTGACACCAAGTATACTAAGGCAAAGAAACGTGCTATATTCCTTGATTATGATGGTACACTAACTTCTTTCCACAAAGATCCGCAGGAAGCTTATCCTAATGAGGAGTTGTTCGATATACTAGAGGCTTTAATTGCTGATGAAAAGAATACCGTAACAATCATTAGTGGGCGCGACAAAGAAACATTGGAGAAATGGTTCGCCGATATTCCAATAAACTTAATTTGCGAACATGGTGTTTGGTTACGTAAACTAGGTGAGGATTGGCAAACATTGACTCAAGTAAATAATGATTGGATGCCAATGATACGTCCAGTTTTAGAGCGCTTTGTGGATCGTACCCCAGGTTCTTTTATTGAAGAGAAAAATTATTCTCTGGTATGGCATTATCGCAAGGCTGAACCAGAACAAAGTGAAATACGAGCCAAAGAATTGACCGATGAATTACTTGGTTTGGTTGGAAGCCTCCATTTAGAAATAATGGAAGGAAGCAAGGTTATTGAAGTGAAAAATGGTGGTATCAATAAAGGCATTGCAGCCAATCAATTTATTCAGAATGAGAAATATGATTTCTTAACAGCCATTGGCGATGATTGGACAGATGAGTACATGTTTAAGGAATTACCAAAGGAAACAATAACTATAAAGGTTGGAATGAATCGTACTGCCGCAGCATACAAACTAGAATCAGTAGAGGCTGTTAGAGGATTTCTTAAAAAGCTAGGTGAGATATAGGTGCTTAAGCTTTATGAAAAAAATAATCCGATCTCCTAAGCAATGTGCGAAGGAGATCGGATTTTGTTTTATTGTGATCGGCTAATCTGCCAATCGTTTTATTTAAGTTATGCAGTCTATTCCCATCCACCGCCTAGGGCTTGATAAAGCTTAATGTAGGCGGATAATAATTTCTGCCTGTTTTCAGCAAGACCAATTTGAGCATCAAATGCCTGACGTTGACTTTCGAGGTACTCAATGTAGCTGGCAATTCCTTTGTCATATCTTTCGGATGATAAAAAGGTTGCGCTTAATGAGGCTGTAACGTGCTCCTGTATTGCCGCTTCTTCCTCCTTTAAGGTTGCAATTTCAATGAGTAAATCAGCCACTTCTTTGAAGGCTTTTAAAGCTACATTTTGATAGTTATAAATAGCTGCTTCCTTTTTACTTCTTTCCGCTTTTACACGGTTGGCATTTTGATTCCAATGAAACAATGGCCCAAGAAGACTACCGCCCACATTCCATGCAGCGCCACCGCTTGTTAATGTGGACAAATCATCACTAGCTCCACCAAACATACCTGTAAGACTAAAAGAAGGAAAACGATTAGCTTGTGCAACACCTATCATGGCATTTTGTGCAACTAACTCTTGTTCTGCCAATAGTACATCGGGTCTTCTTTCTAATAAATCAGCAGGTATTCCAACGGGGATCTCAGGTACGTAAGATATGTCCTGCAATTCAACATTGGTTAGTAATTCACGAGGATTTTCACCAAGTAAGATGCTTAGCGTACTTTCAGAATGCGCAGCCAAGCGTTTATACAATGGGATGGATGTTGCCGCTATTGCTCTTTGAATTTGGGCATGGTTTAAATCAATTTCCGGAATAATACCAGCATCAAAACGTTGTTGTATTAGGTTTAATGAGCTATCTCTTATAGCATATGTCGATTCCGAGATAAATTGTTTTTCCTTATATTCCAATATTTGAAAATAGCTTGTTGCCACAGCTGTTACCAACGAAAGTTTAAGCGATGATAAACCATATTCTGTAGCTAAATATTGTGCTCTTGACGCTTCATTCAGTCGTCTGAATTTACCCCAGAAATCCAATTCCCAACTAGCTTGAGCACCAATAACAAAGTTATTACTTATTGATTCTGATTGAACGAAGTTGAAATTACCACGTTGTGCCTGACCTGTTACGCCAAACTTAGGTAGCATTTCAGCTTTTTGGATATTTAATTGATACATGGCAGCTTCAACTTTCTCAGCAGTAGCTAGTACATCGTAATTGTTTTTGAGAGCCGTACTAATTAAAGTATCTAAAATTGGATCGTCAAATACCGTCCACCATTTAATAGCATCATTAAAAGTAGTGTCACCCTCTGAGAAGCGGAACGATTCAGGTGCTTCCACTTCTGGTCGGGAATAGTTTTTACCCATCTTACAACTTGCCATGCTTACAATTATCACAGCAAAAAGTAGGAGTGTTTTATATATGTTTCTCATCATGATTCTTTCTTTTCTTCAGTCAATGCTCTTTTTTCCTCGTATTTACCTAATTTCCCTATTAATACGAAAAACATAGGGTAAAGAAATACTCCGAGTATAGTGGCCAACGTCATACCACCCATTAATGCCATTCCCATTACCTTTCTTGATTCAGCACCCGATCCGGTAGCAATTACCAGTGGAAATACCCCTAGTATAAATGAGAAAGCTGTCATCAAAATTGGTCTGAATCTCGATTTAGCAGCGCTAATTGCAGCATCGAATAGGGTTAGACCTTTATCAAATTCTTCTTTCGCAAATTCAACAATTAAGATGGCATTTTTAGCGGCCATGCCAATTAACATCACAAAGGAGACTTGAGCAAAAATATTATTCTCAAAAGTTGGACTAAAAAGACGTCCTACCCACAGTGCAAGCAAAGCACCAAAAATAGCAAATGGTGTTCCCAATAAAATACTAAAAGGTAAGGACCAACTTTCGTATTGAGCTGATAAAATCAAGAACACAAAAAGCAAAGAGAAGGTTAATATAACACCCAAAGAACCGGAAGCCTTCTTTTCTTGAAATGACATAGCATTCCACGCATAGCCCATGTCAGCAGGCATTACTTCAGCAGCAACCTCTTCAAGTGCATCCATTGCCTGTGTTGACGTATAACCAGGGGCTGGGCCACCTGTGATTTCAACTGAACGAAACAGGTTAAAGCGGTTGGTGTATTCAGCACCCGATATTGGAACAATTGTAGCTAATGTAGCCAAAGGAACCATATTGCCTTCATCATTTCGAATGAAGAAATTGTTAATGTCTGCTTCCGACATTCTATATTGAGGCTCTGCTTGAATATACGTTTTGTATAAGCGGCCAAAGCGCGTAAAGTCATTTACGTAAGCACCACCCATAAATGCTCCAACGGTGGTGTAAAGATCGTTAAGGTTAACGCCCATTTTTAAAGCTTTCTCCTTATCAATATTCATATATCGCTGAGGAACGTTGGCCTGAAATGTGGTGAATGCTCGTCCAATTTCGGGTCTAGCATTGGCAGCTTGCATAAATTTAGCAGCGTTCGCTGCTAAATAAGCAGGTTCATTACCTCCCTTATCCTGAAGCATAATACTAAATCCAGAACCGTTACCTAAACCAGGAATCGCTGGAGGGCCAAAAGCAAAGGCTTGAGCTCCTTTTATTTTCATGAAGAGTTGTCGATTAACCTGTTCAACAAGTTCTTCAGCAGTTAGATCTCTCTCATCCCAATTTACTAAACTAGCAAACATAAAGCCAGAATTAGACGACATGGCACCCGAAAGTAAACTAAAACCAGTTGCGTTCGAAACGTATTTTATTTCAGGGAATTGCATTAGTATTTCTTCGATCTCTTTGGCAACTGCATCCGAACGTTGTAACGAAGCTGCATCTGGTAACTGCATATTCACAAAGAAATAACCCATGTCTTCTTCAGGAATAAAACCTCCTGGTACCAACTTGCCAAATAAACCAGCACCAACTGTTAGTAATACTAAAAATATCACTCCTCTTTTAAGTTTACGAGTAATCACGTTAGTGTAACTCATGTAACTGTCGGTAGACTTACCCATCCACTTGTTAAAAGCACCAAAGAATTTACCAAGAAGTCCTTTGTATGGTTTTGGCTCCTTTAAAAGAAGTGCTGATAATGCCGGACTTAAGGTAAGTGCGTTAACAGATGAAACGATAACAGAAACTACAATTGTAATGGCAAACTGTTGATAGAGTCGTCCTGTAATGCCTGCCATTCCAGCAACAGGAATAAATACTGCAATAAGAACGAGTGTTGTTGCTATAACAGGTGCGGTAACCTTACGCATGGCATCCAATGTGGCTTCCTTTGATGTCATTCCATTGGCTATATTAACCTGAACCGCTTCTACCACAACAATGGCATCATCTACCACAATACCGATGGCCAGAACTAAGCCTAATAAGGAAAGTACATTTATGGTAAATCCCAAACCAGGGAAGAACATAAATGCGCCAATTAATGAAACTGGGATAGCTATGGTTGGTATTAGTGTAGCTCGCCAATCCTGAATAAATATGAATACCACAAGAATTACCAGAATAAGGGCAATGATTAAGGTCTCGATAATGTCATTTATACCCGCTGTAATTGGAGCCGTTGAATCTAACGAAACATCGTATTTCACGCTTTCAGGAAATGAAGCGGACATTCTGGCCATTTCATCCTTAACCTGGTTTGCCAATTCTACAGCATTGGAGCCTGGTGCTTGGTATAGTGCAATGATAGAACAGGTTTCGCCATTTAATCGTGTAAAAGCACTATAGGTTTCAACCCCAAGTTTAATGGTTGCAACATCTTTTAATTTTACCTGTGATCCGTCTGATTGAGTTCGAACTACTATATTACCAAATTCCTCAGGTGAGTTAAACCGTTCGGGCATTCTCACCGTATAGGTAAATTCCGTTCCGGGAGGGGCGGGTTCAGCACCAAATTTTCCTCCAGGTACAATCACATTTTGTTGATTAATCGCATTAAGTATTTCCGGAACTGTTAAGCCCAGGCCTGCTAATCTATCGGGTTTTACCCATATACGCATAGAATAATCTGATGCACCAAGAACGTTAACACGGCCAATACCTTTGATACGGGCTAATTGATCTTTTAGGTTGATTAAGGCATAATTACCAAGGAAATCCTGATCATATCTTCCATCCGAGGTAAGTGTGACCAACATAAGAATATTCGGCAGGGATTTCTCGGTTGTTACACCATATTTTTTAACCGACTCAGGTAATTTAGCGGTTGCTGCAGAAACTCTGTTTTGAGCCAATACAGTGTTCATATCAGGATCCGTTCCAACTTCAAACGAAATGTCAATTACCATACTACCATCGTTGGCATTGGTCGATTTCATGTAAATCATGTTGTCAACACCATTGATCTGCTGTTCCAGCGGTGTGGCCATCGATTCTTCCACATTTAGCGAGTTGGCTCCAGTATAAGTTCCCCTAACTTGCACAATTGGCGGCGTTAGGTTTGGGTACTGCTCAATTGGCAGCCCTATTAAAGACACAACACCAACAATTATAATAACAATGGCAATTACCATTGCTACAATTGGTCTGTGAACAAAAAAGTTTCCTTTATTTTCTGACATAATTGTTGCTTTACAGTGCTGGTTGTTGACTTTTAAATTCAATCAATTCTGGTTCGATAATAACACCATTTCTTACTTTTTGTAGAGCATCAATAACGATTTTTTCACCCACTTGAAGGCCTTCTTTTACGGCCCAATAATCGGCCAGTCTATCTCCAACAATTATTTGGCGTGATTCTACTTTGTTCGAATCATTTACTACAAATACAGAATGTTGTCCTTGTAATTCACTTACACAACGCTGAGGTACTGCCAAATATCCTCCATTATTATCTATTTCAATTTTTACCTTGGCATATTGTCCTGGGCGCACAATTGAATTTGGATTTGGGAACGCCGCTTGAATCAATATTGCACCAGTTTTACTGTCAACACCCCTGTCTAAAAAATTAATTTTTCCTTTGTGCGGATGAATAGACCCATCGGCTAGAACTAATTCCAAATAATCTTCCTCATTTTCATCAACTATTTTTTCGCCTTCATTCTTATTTAGGCCATATCGTGCTACAACTAAATATTGATTCTCAGGAATGAAGAATTCAACATGAATATTGTCAATACGAGAAACGGTGTTTAGAATCACGGGATTCGGAGATTTCCCAACGTACTCACCTTCTTTTGCTAAGGTTTTTCCAATAAGTCCGTTGATTGGAGATTTAATCCTGGTATAACTTAACTGAATTTGCGATAAGCGTAATACAGCCTCTGCAGCCTCAACAGCAGCCTGTGCCGCTTCGAATTGTGCAACAGAAGCGTCGTAATCCGACTGACTCACTGCATTTGTTTTAGCAAGTGGCTCATATCTATTAAGATCACTTTGCGCTTTAACAAAAGCTGTTTTTGCCTCAGCTAACTGACTACGTTTGCTAGCTACTTCTGCTTCGTAGGGTTGAGAGTCTATTGTGTATAGGAGTTGTCCTTTTTTAACTGGTAGTCCCTCATCAAAATGGATGCCTTCTAAATAGCCATCAACTCTTGCGCGAATGGGAATATCCTTAAAGCCATGGACCATCCCAACGAACTCAAAATATATTGGAATGTCTTGATTCTGTACTTCTACTACAGTTATTCTCTGTGGTGGTAGTTGCGCGTTCTTATTCTTCTGCGAACAATTAGTAAATAGCATTAATAGCACTGTGCTACTAGCTATAAAGGCGAGTAGTTGAGTTTTCTTCATCATATTTAAATAGGGTACACATTTATATAAGTACAAAATAAACAATTTTATTCAAGCCATAACAGTATGCTAGTATATATTGTTCGAGTTTTGTTGCCTTTAATTAAACTAATTCGAAAATGTTAAAAAAATGCCCCGTTCAATTAGGAAAGAAGTAAGAACGGGGCAAGGGGAAAACAACCTGTCTGGAAAGTTTGAAACAAAATAACAAAAAAGAAAGCATAATGATTATTGAGAGTTACCTAATTGTGATGAAGTTGTGTTTTTGATAGATTAAATTGAAATTATTATACATAAAACAAGTTTCAATAATTTGACTTCGCATTTGGTAATGTTTTTACAAAATTCTTTTTCACTGAAGAATATTCTCCTTCTCGACACTAGCTATATAATGGTCATTTGATTTCAGTTTGCATGAGTATAAAAATTGTATGCAAAAGTATGCGTTGTTATATGTTTGCTTACTGTTTAGTATTCGTTGTAATTAAAATTGGTATTTAATTTTTTAACAAAAATTTACAAGTGTAGTGTTTAGCTTTGTTTTTGTAAGTGTCATGTATAAAGTGATTTATAATGTTTGAGATGTTGTTTGGGGAGGTGGTGAATTGGGTTTAAGTATTAATAATTGTAAATGCAATGAATGAAAATAATTGTGCAAGCGTTTGCACAATAAGAATTTTAATTTCATATTTGTAGCGATATAGGATCTAATAATTCGTTTAACCTAAATTAATACAAATGAAAAAAGATCAGAGTTCAAGCAAGTTGAATTCCTTATTAGAAAAGGGATGGCTTGGTAAACGCCTCATGATTCTTGCAGTTTTCTGCATTTTTGGCTTGCACGGACATGTGTTTGCGCAAGAGACAAAAACAATAACAGGTACAGTTACCTCTTCTGAGGGAGAAACTTTACCGGGTGTAAATGTTTTTGAAAAAGGAACAACTAATGGTACAGTAACTGACTTTGACGGAAAGTTTTCATTGCAAGTTAGTGATGATGCGACCTTAGTAGTAAGTTTTATTGGTTTTACCACACAAGAGATTCTTGTGGATGGAAAATCAAATTTTGATGTTATACTACAGGCTGATATGACAGACCTGGACGAGGTTGTTGTAGTTGGTTATGGTATTCAGAAGAAGTCTGATGTAACTGGAGCTATTTCTACAGTGAAACCTGAGGAATTAGTTAAACGTGATGTTGCTTCAGTTGATCAGGCCTTACAAGGACAGATGGCTGGTGTGACTGTTACGCAAGGATCAGGTACGCCAGGAGAATCACCTAATATTACAATTCGTGGTCTAGGATCATTAAATAATACATCTCCTCTTTATGTAGTAGATGGTATGATGTTGGATGATATCGCGCATATTAATGCTAAAGATATTGAGTCTTTGCAAGTATTGAAAGATGCTTCTGCTTCTGCAATTTATGGTTCGCGTGGTGCAAATGGTGTTATTATTGTAACAACTAAAAAAGGACAAGCAGGACAAGGTAAAGTTATGTTCTCTGGTTACTATGGTATTCAGAATTTTGGACATACACCTGAGTTAACAAATGCTAGCGAATGGGCAATGTTAAATAACGAAGCACGTTTAGCGGCAGGAATGGAGCCTAATTTCTCGAACCCTGCTTCTTTAGGTGAAGGAACTGATTGGTTAGGAGCTATTACAAATGAAAATGCACCTATTCAAAGTTATGACCTTTCATTTTCTGGAGGTACTGAAAAAAGCACTTATTTCATTAGTGGTTCATATTTCAATCAAGAAGGTGTTATTAATAAATCCGATTATGATCGTCTATCGGTGCGTATTAATTCAGAGCATAGGGTAAAAGAGTGGTTAACTGTTGGTGAAAATGTGACTGTTACAACTTCTAATCAATCTACTATTCTTGAAGGTGATGAGTGGAATAACCTTTTGATTACACCATTAAATATGGAACCAACAACTCCAATTTTTAATGAAGATGGAACGTATGGTGTTTCAGGTAATCAGGTTAATAACCCTGTAGCTGCTATTGACAATACTTTTAATAATAGAGAGTCGTTTAGAGTGTTAGGTAATTTATATGCTGATATTGCTCTAATGAAAGGTTTGGTTTTTAAAACCAACTTAGGAGCGAATATGGCATTTAATGAGGATAACTCTTATAATCCAATTTATTTTGTGTCGATTACCGACCAAAATGAAATCAATAGTTTATCTAAGGGGCACGATAGAGAAACTTCATTGTCATGGACTAATACTTTAAACTATAATACGAAGTTTGGTGCTGATCATGATTTTGCAGCAACTGTTGGTACGGACTATTACGATCAAACCTTTGAATGGGATGGATTGTCTGTTACCGACTTCCCAACTGATGAAGAAGATTACCGTATTATTGATAATTCACGTAATAAAAATGAGGCTGTTTCGTATGGAGCTCTTTTTGAAAGTCGTCAGATTTCTTACTTAGGACGTGTTAATTATGCGTATAAAGGGCGTTATTTATTAACTGCTAACTTTAGGGCTGATGGTTCATCCAAATTCGGATCCAAAGAAAAATGGGGCTATTTTCCATCATTTTCTGCAGGGTGGCGTATTATCGAAGAAGATTTCATGGATGGCGTTGAGTTTGTTAGTAATTTAAAATTGCGTGCTGGTTGGGGGCAGATTGGAAATCAAGGCGCTATATTTAATTATGTTCAATCGACTTTAGCAAGCACAGGTTTGAATTATGTGTTAGGATACCCTAAGTCTGTAGTTAATGGTACTGCATTTCAGGGTGTTGGAAATGATGAAATTAAGTGGGAGACTGTTGAGACAACTAATATTGGTTTAGATTTTGGATTATTAAGAGGTAAATTGTCTGGTAGTTTCGAATATTACATCAAAGACACTCGAGATATGATATTGGATCCTCCAGTTCCTGGTCAAACTGGTGTTGAGTTACCACCTTGGCAAAATACTGGTGCAATGAAAAATACTGGTATTGAATTAGCTCTTAACTGGCAGGATAAAGTTGGAATTGTTGAATATTCGATAGGAGGTAATATAACAACTATTAATAACGAAGTTATTAGTCTTGGTACAGAGGGTAATGTTATTTCTAATGGTGATTTCAGGAGTGCTGGTTTTGTAAACCGTACTGTTGTTGGTCGACCTATCTCCAATTTTTATGGTTTAGTTGCTGAAGGTTTATTCCAAAATCAGGCTGAAATTGATGCTTATTATGCAAATGCTGGCGGTGCACCTTCAAACGTTGCTCCTGGAGATATTCGTTATCGTGATGCAGATGGAGACGGAGAGGCTGATTATGACTTCATAGGAAGCCCTATTGCAGATTTTACCTATGCAATTAATGGTAGTTTGTCTGTAAAAGGCATTGATTTTAGTTTCTTGCTGAATGGAGTACAAGGTATTGATGTATATAATGGACCTGATTATTATCAGTTGAATTCAATGGCATACTGGAATACGTCTAAGGAAATGTTGAATCGTTGGACGGGTGAGGGAAGTACTAATAATCCGCGTCATCCACGTTTGAATGCGAGTGATTCGCATAATACACGTATTTCTAGTCGTTACGTGGAAGATGCTTCCTTTTTAAGAATTCAGAATGTTCAGATTGGTTATACTTTACCTTCTTCTGTTGTTGAAAAGATTAAATTAGAAAGTTTACGAGTATATGTAAGTGGACAGAATTTGCACACTTTTACTGAATATACTGGTTATGATCCTGAAGTTGGTGGTTATGGAACTGAAATAGGTTTAGATAGAGCTACTTATCCTACGCCACGTACCATTACATTTGGTATCAACCTAAGTTTCTAATTGGATAAAATTTTTAGAACAAAAGTTAAAATTAAAAGAAATGAAGAAATTTAATATATTAACACTGACCATGGCATTCTTGGTAATGTTGGGGTCTTGTTCAGAGGATTTACTGGATACTCCAGCGCCAAGTATATCTGATGTGTCATTTTTTACAGATGATCAAGCCGCTTTTGATGTTTTGGTTGGTGCATATGATCCTATGTCGCGTTATAATTATTCACAAATTCACGAGTGGATGATTGGGGACATTATTTCGGATGATGCCGAAAAAGGTGGAGAAGGACCGGGTGACTGGGCTGAATGTCAGGATTTAAAAGAATTTCGTGCCAATTCTGAAAATAGTATTCTTGTTGGTCGTTGGCAAGAGCCATATGTAGGTATTAATCGTGCCAACAAGTTAATTGCTGGTATTCAGGATAATCCTAATATTTCAGCCGGAGTTCAGAAGCGTTACATTGCAGAAGCAAAGTTTCTTAGAGCTTGGTATCACTTTCATTTGGTAAAAGTTTTCGGTGGTGTGCCTATTGTTACTTCGGTGTTACAACCTTCAGAGTTTCAAAATCCACGTAATTCTGTTGCTGAAGTTTATGCTCAAATCGAGGCTGACTTGAGAGATGCCGCAAAAGATTTACCTACAAAACCTGATTTAACGGCTGAAGAAGTGGGGCGTATAACTAAAGGTGCCGCTGAAGCTATGCTGATTAAAATGTATATTTTTCAGGAAAAATGGCAGGATGCAGCCACGCTTTCACAGAGTTTTATCGATACTTATGATTGGTACTTCTTGGAGCCTGATTTTGAAAAGATTTTCACAACTGCTGGCGAGCATGGTTCAGAATCTATTTTTGAAATTATGCATTTAGGTGTTGCAAGTAATACTGGTTGGGGAGATGATAATGAAGGTAATGTAACATCTATCTATCAAGGAAGTCGTCAGATCTATAATGCCAAAGGTGAAATAAAAAGCGGCTGGGGCTGGGGATTTAACTTACCAACGCAAAATTTATTTGATGAATTTGAGGAAGGTGATTCTCGTCGTTCGGCTACTTTAATAGATGATGGTGATGTACTGTGGGAAGGTACCGATGATGAAGAGATTATTTGTACTCAGCATGTTAATAGTATTGGCTATTCACAAAAGGTATATCATTCTAAAAAGTATTATATTCCACCAAGTGAGCGTTTGGGTATGTCTGATGCATCTAATAACTGGAGAGCTATTCGTTATGCTGACGTTTTGTTATGGAATGCAGAAGCAAATGCTCATATTTCTGGTGGAGACTGGCAATTTGGTGTAAATGCGGTTCGTGGACGTGAGAGTGTTGACCTTGGACCTACTCCATATTCTGATGGATTGGAAGCAGTTTACCATGAGCGTCGTGTTGAGTTTGCAATGGAAAGCCACCGTTATTGGGATTTGGTGCGTACTGGCAGAGGAAATTTAATGCCTGGGTATTCTGATAATAAAAGGTATTTACCAATTCCTCAGATTGAGATTAGTCTAAATCCAAATTTAGAGCCAAATCCATACTAGTTGATATTGAGTTTTTAAAAAGGATAATTATCAACTCAACTGCAACAATGGTTGAGTTGGTTTATCTGATATTAAAATAAAAAATAAACAAATGAAAAAGATAAGTTATATAGCCTTATTGTTTGTAGCTATTTTGGCATTTTCTTGTTCTCCTGAAGTGGATTTAAGAGAGCAGCCAAGCACGCTGCCAGGCGTAGATTTTAGTGTTGATGCCACGGATCCTAATCAACCTATATTAACAATTAATGATAATACTGTTTTTAATGCCAATTGGTATTTCGAAGACGGTACTATGCTGCAAGGCAAAAGTGTGCAGTGCTTTTATCCACTAGAGGGTGATTATGCATTTACCATTACAGCTATGAACGGAAAAGGTCAGGCTGAAGGGGCTGGATCTGTAAATGTACCAGAAAGTAATCCGGATATGGTATTTGGAATTCCTGAATATGTGGCTTTATGTGGTGAAAAGGAAGATAATGGTAAATATTGGGTTTGGGCTCAAGATGAACCAGGAGGAGATGTTTCTTATATGACTGCTGATTATGATTGGTCTGAGTTTTGGTGGAATCCTTATGCTGGTGATGCAGGTGCTGATTTGCCAGGTTTACTTAATGAAATCAAATTTGATTTAGTTGGTGGTTTTAATATGACTCGATTTGAAACTAAAGGGGTACCTGCTGAAAGCGGTAGTTTTAGTTTAAATCTTGATGCTATGACTTTGCAGCTTAATGGTGTAAATATTCCTAATTACGATGATGAAAATCTTGATCCTAATGTAACTGCAACTGGTTTGTATAAAATTCAGGTATTAAATGATTATGAGTTGCTATTATGGCAAGATCACGGTCCTAATAATGGTGGAGCACATGATTATGCTTGGGCATGGAAGTTTAAAGCTCGTGATTTGGTTCCTTTGGATGATCCTTTGTTTAAATTAGCTGGTGAAAAAGGTGAAGGTGGACGAACTTGGACTTTTGATAATGATGGTCAGTCGCTTGGTGCATGTTATATGACAGCAGATTATAACTGGGAAGAGGCTTGGTGGAGTCCGTATAGTACTCTGGAATCAATTCCGGAGTATGACCATACTATTAAATTTGATTTGGATTATAATTATATCCGTTATGACGGAACGGGAGCTGAAATTGAAGTTGGTACTTATACGTTTAATAGTAAGTCAGGTGAGTTGCAGTTAACTGATGGTTTTGTGCCGAATCATGAAGTACGTAATCCAGATGAAGATGCCGAATCAAATATTGATTTGAATGTTGCCGCTACGGGTAAGTATATTGTTCAGAGCGTAGATGATGATCAATTATTCATATGGCAAGATCATGGGCCAAATAATGGCGGTGCCATGGATTATGGTTGGGCTTGGATTTTCAAACAAGCAGAATAAATAGTTAGTTAAATTTTTGATAGTTCTGGAAATTGTACGATTTCTAGTGTAAGAGTTGAAGAAGTGTTTACCAATTGTTTGGTAAGCACTTCTTTTATTAAAAGTTAGTCTTAAAAGGGATTTGGGAATAAAGAATTTTGTTTCTTTGCAAACAGATAAAAATATAACAATGGCTAAAGGCACAAGTAAGAGCGGGGAGATAACGATTAATGATATTGCTAAAGAACTGAATATAGCTGCATCTACAGTTTCGCGCGCACTTAATAACAGTACTAAAATTAGTGAAGCAACAAAGCAGAAGGTTCGAAAAGTTGCTGAAGAATTAGGTTATGAAATTAATTTGGTTGCCTCTAGTTTATCTAAAAATAAAACCAACCTAATTGGAGTTGTCATCCCTAATATCAATAGCCAATTTTTTGCACATGCCTTGAGTGGTATTCAGGAAGAGGCCAAGGCGGCTGGCTATAATGTTATTATTAGCCAAACTAACGAGAGTTATGAGCAAGAGGTTGAAGTGATGAAAGTGATGAATTCTGCAAGAGTTGATGGCCTCATTGTTAGTTTAACCATGGAAACAAAAAGCACCGATCACTTTAATGCCTTGGTTCGAAAGAGTGTTCCAATTGTTATGTTCGATCGTGTTAATTTTTCGGTGCCGGGTCCTAAGATTGTGGTTGATAATTATGAAGCTTCCTTTAAAGCAACACAGCATTTAATCGGCAATGGTTGTAAGCGCATTGCTCATTTGGCGGGAAATTTGTCGTGCAAAGTTTTTGAAGATAGAGCTGAGGGTTTTAAGGAGGCCTTAAATAAAAATATTTTACCATTGTTGCCACAGTTCCTGTTAGCTTGTGATCTGAATGAGAAAGACACGAGGGAGGCCATGAAGTTATGGATGTCCTTAGATGAGCGACCTGATGGTATTGTTGTGGCAAGTGCCTCGTCAGGTTTAATGATTGCCTCGATAGCCAGAAGTTATGGTGTTACTATCCCAGGTGACTTAGCCATTATTTCATTGGGCAATGAGCGTTGTAATGAATTGATGATACCTTCTATTTCGGCTGTTGATATGCCTGGATCAGAAATGGGTAAAGCTGCGGCTATTAACCTTATCGAGACCATTAAAACCGGGCATATAGAAGATCGTATCATTCTTAAGCCAATTCAATTGTTGATGCGAAACTCTACTTTTAAAATGGCTTAGTTCCTCTGTTTTTATCTTTTTATTGATAGTTTTTAGTTTGTTTATCAAGTTTTTGAAGGCTTGTGCAATATTTATTGCATAAACCAATGCAAACGCTTGCACAAAATAAAAATAATGTGCATTTTTACCACATCTAAATTGTTATACAATGAAACTATTCAAGTTAAAAGCTGTTGTTATTGCATTGTGTGTTACATTATGTGCTATGTCGTGTCAACAATCCAAAAAAGTAGAAACTACGATTAAATTAAATGAAGGGTGGGAGATAAGTTCTTCAGCTAAGGTTGATCAAAGTGGCGAATCAATTAGTTTGACAGAATATGAAACCCAGGATTGGGTGAAAGGAAATATTCCTGCAACTGTTATGTCTATTCTTCGTCAAAATGGCCAATACAGTGACTTGTATTTTGGTAAGAATTTTGAAAATGTAGATAAGTCTATATTTCAGGTGCCTTGGTGGTACCGTAAGAATTTTACTGTAGCGGATGTTAAAAATGGTGAACACTATCAACTTCGTTTCGAAGGTTTAAATTATAAAGCTAATATTTGGCTTAATGGTAAACTTATTGCGGATTCTTCAAAGATTGAAGGGGCTTTTGGTCGTTGGACCTTTGATGTAACCAAGAAGTTGCAAAAGGGTAATAATGTCATTGCGGTGGAAGTGATACCTCCTAAACGTGGTGATTTAACAATTGGATTTGTTGATTGGAACCCTGCTGCCCCTGATGAGAACATGGGCTTATGGCGTGGTGTTACTTTAATGAAGAGTGGTGTTGTTTCAATGGATGCCCCTATGGTATCATCTGTACTTAAGGATGATTTGAGTGCGGCGGATTTACAAATTACACACCAGTTAAATAATCATAGTGATAAGGAGCAGGATGTTGAATTGATTGCTAATGTAGAGGGAGTTGGTGTTCTTAAGAAGAATATAAAAGTAATGCCAAATGAATCTTTTGACGCGGTTTTTACCTCTGATGAATTTTCTGAGCTAAATGTTCAAAATCCTAAATTATGGTGGCCTAACAACATGGGCGAACCAACAATGTACAACATTGAAATTACGTGTAAGGTTAATGGTAAGTATTCTCATCATATTAATTCACGTTTTGGAATTAGAGAATTCGAAGAGTATCTGACAAAGAATGGTCATAAAGGTTATAAAATTAACGGTCAGGAAATAGTTATTAAAGGTGCTGGCTGGGTAGACGATGTATTATTGGCTGATAGTGATGAGAAGGTAAGAGCTCAGGTAGAATACGTGAAGCACATGAATATGAATTGTATTCGTCTCGAAGGTTTTTGGGGTAGAAACAAAACTTTGTACGATGCTGCAGATGAGAATGGACTTCTATTAATGATTGGCTGGAGTTGTCATTGGGAATGGGAAGCTTATTGTGGCAGACCAGAAACTCATTTTATGTCGATTACCGGAGAGGATGAAATCGAAATGCATGCTCAATCATATCGCGATCAGGTGATGTATTTACGTAATCACCCTAGTGTATTTTTATGGGTATTCGGTAGTGATAAATTACCAGTTCCTGAACTAGAGTCAAAATTGAATAAGTACATTGGCGATGTAGATGGTACGCGCCCAATGTTAGCTAGTTGTAAAGGACAGGATTATGGTACTGATTTCTTTAATATTAGTGAAATAACTGGTCATACAGGTGTGAAAATGTTAGGGCCTTATTCGTATGTGCCACCAAGTTATTGGTACGTTGATACACAGGCAGGTGGTGCTTATGGTTTCAATACCGAAACAGGTCCTGGTCCACAGGTGCCTCCTATGGAGAGTTTAAAAAGAATGATCCCTGAAAGCGATTTATGGCCGGTTAATGACATGTGGAATTTCCATTGTGGACGACATGAGTTTGGTACTTTAAATCGTTATACATTAGCATTTAATAATCGTTACGGACAAAGTAATTCAGTTGAAGATTTTACTTTTAGATCTCAGGTTTCTAACTATGAGGCTATTCGTCCAATGTTTGAATCGTTTCAGGTGAACCGACATAATGAAGCAACGGGTGTTATTCAGTGGATGCTTAATTCAGCATGGCCAGAAATGTTTTGGCAATTGTATGATTATTATTTGGTTCCTAATGGGGCATTTTATGGAACACGTAAAGCATGTCAGCCTTTAAATCCTGCCTATAATTACAAGGATAATGCTGTTTACTTAACGAATGATTTCCTTAGTGATCATATGGGATTGACGGTTGATATCAAGATTCTGGATATTAATTCGAAAGAGGTATTTGGAAAATCACTTAGTGTGGACTCGAAAGCAAATACGTCAATTAAAGTACTTGACTTACCAGTGATAAAGGATTTAAGTGAAACATACTTCTTATCGTTGAAGGTAAATGATGCCAATAAAAAAGAATTAGCTGATAATTTTTACTGGTTATCAACCAAATCGGATGTAATGGATTTCCCTGCAACTTCATGGGTGGGTACGCCGCAAAAAGAATTTGCAAATTTAAAAGGACTTAATTCATTAGGTAAAGTTGAAATTAGTGAGAGCTGGAGTACTACAGTTCAAGAAGATAAAACGGTATTTACTTGCCAATTAGAAAATAAAGGAGATGAAATTGCTTTCTTCATCGAAACAGCAGTTTTAGATCCAAAAACAAATCAAACAATCGTTCCTGTGTTTTGGGATAATAACTATGTTAGTTTATTACCAGGTGAGTCGAAAGTATTAAAGGCTAGAATTTGCAATGATTTATTACCGAAAGATAGTAAACCAGTATTGCGTGTACGTGCCTGGAATAAAAAATAGTCCAAGGACTATAAACATCATTTAGCGTTTTAGTTAGTAAGAGAGATAAACCTTAGAGTATTACAGAGCAGGAGCTAACCTTTAACCTAACCTTTGGTTAGCACCTGTTTTTGTACTCTTTAAAAAGTATGGTCAAATTTGGGAGAGTTTACCATATTGTTAATGCAGTTTAGTATTTAAGGAAAAGAGTTTATGGAAAAATTCAAAAATATTATTGGTGTTGATTTGGGAGGCACCAATATGCGTGCTGGTTTAATTCAGGACGCAAAAGTAGTTGAAAAGTCGGCTTGTGCAGTTCCAAAAACCGATGTGGCAGAAGAGGTAACAAATGCTTTAATTAAAACCATTGAAGATGTTATGAACCCTTCTGTAGAAGGTATTGGTGTTGGTGTTCCGAGTCTTGTTAAGTCGAGCGATGGTGTGGTTTACGATGTTCAGAACATCCCTTCGTGGAAGAAGATTCCTTTAAAGGCTATTTTGGAAGATCACTTTAAGATTCCTGTATACATTAATAATGATGCCAATTGTTTTGCGGTTGGTGAGCGATTCTTTGGCGAAGGAAAACAGTTCAAGGATTTTGTTGGCTTAATCACAGGAACTGGTCTTGGTGGAGGAATAATTAAAAAAGGACATTTATTAGCCGATCAGAATTGTGGTGCTGGTGAGTTCGGAATGATTCCATATATGGAGCATGATTATGAGTTTTACTGTAGCGGACAGTTCTTTAATAACAATTACAATGCCGATGGAGGAGAGCTAGCTAAGAAAGCTAATAGCGGTGATGCCTCAGCCATTCAGGCTTTCAAAGAGTATGGTAAACATCTTGGAAAAGCGATAAAGGTAATTTTATTAACCGTTGACCCGGAAGCAATTGTTATTGGTGGTTCTGTTTCAAAGTCATTTCATTTGTATAAAGATGCCATGTGGGATGAGATTTCAACACATGCTTTTGGCTTTGCATTGGAAAACTTAAAGATTGTTCCTTCAGATATAGAAGATATTGCTATTTTAGGGGCCGGAGCGTTGTATATTGATGCTCAAACGGACTTAACATAGAAAAAAGAATAGTTATGATTCAAGATATGACCCTTCAAAATCAATGTGCAATAGGCGTTTATCTAGGAGGTAAGTTGTTGCGTGTTGGTCGTGTTAAAAATAATGTGGTCGAGGCAGCTATCGAACGTGAGATTAATAATCATGATTCAGAAGAAAATATTTTGAAAGAAGTATTGGATGCTATCGATCAGGTTTTTAATAGTGAAGTTGGAGGGATTGGAATTGGTGTTCCAAGTCTGGTTGATGTTTCCAAAGGAATAGTATACAATGTTGAGCATATTCCTGCATGGCGTGAAGTTCACTTAGGTGATTTATTACAAGATCGTTATAAGGTTAACGTTTTTGTAAATAATGATGCCAACTGTTTTACCATAGGTGAGAAGTATTTTGGTAAGGCAAAAAAATATTCTAACCTGGTTGGCGTAATCGTTGGTGTTGGTTTAGGATGTGGTGTAATAACTGAGAATCGCTTATATTCTGGAACCAACTGTGGTGCTGGTGAGTTTGGCTGTATACCTTATCGCGATCATAACTACGAATACTATTGTACAACAGATTATTTTGATGTAAAATACGGACTAAAGCCGGAAGTGCTATTTACGCGTGCCCAAAAGAACGATAAAATAGCTTTGGCAATACTAGAACAGTTTGGATTTGATTTTGGACAAGCCATTAAAACCATTCTGTATACTTACGATCCTGAATGCATTGTAATTGGCGGAAGCATAGGTAAATTCTTTCCTTTCTTTGAAGAAGCAATGTGGAAGGTGGTTCGTAAGTTTCAATATGAAAAGACTGTGGAGAAACTTTGTATAGAGGTTAGTGAAGAGCCAGATATCGCTGTGCTTGGAGCTGCAGCTTTGTACTACGATGCTATAAATAAATAGCCTGTCAATGAGGTAAGCTAAAGAAACTTACCAATAATTATCATTTTGTGTTAATTCAGATTACGCTTGGTGTATTTGCCTTCGAGTGTGAGTTAATACGCTTTTGTTAGATTATAAAATGAATTACAATCATTTGTGTATGAGAAGTTTTGTTGTTTTTATTTCAGCTTTAATGATGTTTGTTTCGTGTGATACGAAGAAAGAAATTTCTGGAACAGTGTTGCTTAACCATGTTGGGTATCGTGTTGACGCGGTTAAGCGCTTTGTATACCTTGGTCAAGAAAATATTAAACCCGATGGCTTTGCTATTTTTAACCACAACAATGAAGAGGTTTATAAAGGGGAGTTTAAAGAATCAAACGGTCAAATAGATAATTGGCATATTGGTAAGGCGTTTTCTGCTGATTTTTCAAATTTATCAAAGGCAGGCAGTTATAAAATTCAAGTTAGTTTAAATGGTGGATTAATAGAGTCTGATGCGTTTACAATTAATGAGTTACCATTAGCTGATGAGTTAATGCCTCTTTTGTTGGAAGGATTTAAATCGCAACGTTGTAAAGATCCATATGATGCCAAGGATAAAGAAATGACTTTTTTTGGCGATCGTGATGATGTAGTTGACGTAAGTGGTGGTTGGTACGATGCTTCTGGCGAAAAGGGTAAGTACCTAAGTCATTTAAGCTTTTCTAATTATTTAACACCACAACAATTACCAATGATGGTGTGGAACATACTTGAAACGGCTAAACAAATGCCAAATTCAAGTATTGAGAAGAGTCTCTTTGAAGAAGCTGCTTTTGGTGCCGATTATTTAATTCGTGTGCAAGATAAGGAAGGCTATTTTTATTCAACTGTATTTGCCAACTGGACAAAAGATCCTGATCAACGTGAAATTGCCGCTTATACGGGGCAGGACGGAAAGAAAACAGATCAATACCAAGCTGCTTTTCGCGAAGGTGGTGGTGTATCTATAGCCGCATTAGCTCGCATAAGCCAATTAAATATTGCTGGCGAATTTGATAGTGAAACATATTTGAATGCGGCCATTAAAGGATTCGATCATTTAATAGCCAACAATTTAAAATATGTTGATGATGGCAAAGAAAACATCATTGATGATTATTGTGCGCTGTTAGCCGCTGTTGAGTTATTTTCAGCTACTGAGGATAAGAAGTATTTAACCCATGCACGCCAACGTGCAAGCAACTTAACCAATCGTTTGATGGATGATGAGCGTATGTCAAATTGGCTTCGTGCCGATGATGAAGGTCTACGTCCTTTTTTCCATGGTGCCGAAGCTGGATTGCCAATAATTGCTTTAAACGAATATTACGGTATTGAGACTGATGCTGATAATAAGCAAGCAACGATGACTGCAATTAATAAAATGGTTCAGTTCGAATTAAATATTACCAATGAGGTGAATAATCCTTTTGGTTATGCGCGTCAATATGTAAAAGCTGTTAACGAAGACGAGCCGCGTTCTGCCTTTTTCTTACCACATCAAAACGAAAGTGGCTACTGGTGGCAAGGTGAAAATGCGCGTCTGGCATCTTTAGCAACTGCTTTATTAAAAGTGCAAGCATTATTAAGTGATGAACTTAAAGGTGAAGCGAAAGCATATGCAGCTAACCAGATTAATTGGATTCTAGGTCTTAACCCATACAATATGTGCATGTTGGAAGGGGCTGGTCGAAATAATCCGATTTACAAAGAGGAAGGCATTTCGTATAATTATAGAGGTGGTGTATGTAATGGAATCACGGCAGGTTTTGAAGATGAATCTGATTTGGGATTTATGCCTATGCCTTATAACGATGATCCGGCGCAACGTTGGCGTTGGTCCGAACAATGGTTACAACATGGTGGCTGGTTAATGCCTGCATTAGCTCACCAACAATAATATTATCTAAACCCTGAATATTTTATCAGAGTATCTCCACATGGAGTGCTCTGATTAAAATATTAAAAACTAAATCCTCTTATGAACCTAATCCAATACAAGCTAGCTTTCTTACTTCTGTTGCCATTTCTCTTGTCCTGTGGTTCTGATGAA
This sequence comes from Carboxylicivirga fragile, assembly GCF_050589805.1. Lineage (NCBI taxonomy): Bacteria > Pseudomonadati > Bacteroidota > Bacteroidia > Marinilabiliales > Marinilabiliaceae > Carboxylicivirga > Carboxylicivirga fragile. The sequence goes on from NZ_JBNGOY010000029.1 coordinate 65,590, forward strand.
CTAGTACGACCTGAGAAGAAAGTTGTAGAACCTGAGGAGCCTGTTTTTGTTGAGGCAAAACATGGCTTTCCATCAAATATTGATTTTGCAAACTGCATCAAACCAAATCACAAAACACAAGATGAGTTAAACGCCGATGTTATTTCATATTACAACTATTGGAAGGGAAAATATGTCAAGACTTCCAATGGAAAAACACCAGGTGGTGGCTATTATGTTTCAATGAAGGGAACAGGAGGCGATGGTAGTGAAATAACTACTTCTGAAGCACATGGTTATGGCATGATTATTTTTGCTTTAATGGCCGGTCATGATAAGGATGCTAAAAAATACTACGATGGTTTTTATAACATGTATGATAAGCATCGAAGCACAGGTAATTCATACTGTATGTCGTGGGTGATTCATGAATCGGAAAGTAGTTCAGAAGACCAAGGAAGTGCTACAGATGGTGATATGGATGTTATGTATTCACTGTTACTAGCGGATAAACAATGGGGCTCGGAAAGTGGGATTGACTATTTAGCACAATCACAAGATGGTATTAAGAAGGGCTTGAAAATTGCCGATATGTCTACCAATAGTAAACGTGTAATGATGGGCGATTGGGATTCAAACCAATGGTCAACGCGATCATCAGATTGGATGACGGCACACTTTCGTAATTTCGCCCATGCTACCAATGATGGTTTTTGGTTGGATGCATCGTCAACCGTTTATGCTTTAATCGCTAGCTTAACAACGAATTATTCGCCTAATACTGGTTTAATGCCAGATTTTATTGTGGATCAAACTCCTAAACCTGCTCCTGAAAACTATTTGGATGAATTTAAAGAAACGGATGAGTATAATTGGAATGCATGCCGTTACCCTTGGCGCATAACTACCGATTACGCACATTTTGGAACAAATGATGCTCAACAGGCCATGAAGAAATTAATGGATTTCATTATCGACAGTACTGATGGTCAGCCAAGTGAGATAAAAGCAGGTTATTACTTAAACGGATCACCAATGGTAAGTTATAAGAGTGGTGCTTTTACTGCGCCTTTAGTTAGTGCTTCTATGGTTGATGTTAAGTATCAAGATTTTTTGAATGCAGGCTGGGATGAAGTCTCACAATTAAGAGATACTTATTATGGTGATACCTTATGCTTGCTTAATATGCTGTTGATTTCAGGAAACTGGTGGAACCCGAAAGATATGTAATTTAAAATACCAAAACTGAGTCTTTTTTTAGAACACTCTTGTTACATTTTGTAACAAGGGTGTTTTTATTTTTAGCCATTAATTAGCATTGCTATTTCCATCATCACTTTGCGATTCAAGTTTGAAATAATCAATCATAGTATTTAATTGAATGGCTTGTTGGTTTAATATATCCGAATTATTGGCTATTTCTTCACTACTCGAGGCATTTAGTTGCGTCGTATTATTCATTTGCTGCATCCTGACTTCTTTCGGCTAACTTACGTACTTTGCAAGCAACAACAACGGCAAATCCCTTGCCTTGTTCTCCAGCCCTGACAGCTTCAACCGCACACCCACATCATATTAATGATTTGTTTTAAGATGTTTGAGAGTGTAGGGTGATGGTATTTACCATTGTAAAGTGCATTAAAAAAAGTAAATAGATATTGCTGCGTTGATGTTTTGATAATAAACCTTAGTAGTAATTGAAAAAAAGTTAGCTCAGAAGTCACCCTTTAATCAAATAAAGGTGTCTTTATTTTAAACAAACTCTAAGACATTAATTTATGGTAAGTGTTGATAATACTCAATACAGACCGGAAAGATCTGTATTTGATAACTGTGCAATTTTCTCGACAGGAGAAACGGTGTATAAACAGGATGCCTTTTCTGATACGGCTTATTATGTGCAGAAAGGTTATTTAAAAATTTATAGAGTAGGGGCAAAGGGACAACAACAAATTATCAGAGTGGCCAAGGAAGGTGATATAATAGGTTACCATTCGCAATTGACACAAGAACCTGAGTACGCGGCTTGCGAATGTATGGTTAATAGTGTATTGTGTCAAATGAGCGGTTCTAGCTTATCTGATTATCTGAAAACAAAAAACGATTTAGCAGCCTCTTTACTTCGTTTAACCTGCGACGAAATTAAATCAACCTGTGATTCAATTGTTGAGATTTCGCAAAACTCAGTACGTTCGCGTATGGCGAATTTAATAGTGAAGTTAATGGATGTATTCAAACTTTCGGAGGGTGAGAGTTTTCCATTTAAAATATCACGCGATGATATGGCCAGTTGGGTTGGGACATCTAAAGAATCGGTCAGTCGAGCCTTAAATGATTTTAATCGTGAACGACTGATTAGTTTGAGCACAAAAGGTTTTGTAGTAGAAAATCTGCAAGGTATTAAGAAGGTTATAATAGTATCATAATAGAAAGAATGAATACTTTTTATTTGGAATTTAAACCTTCCATCTCAGGAGTAAATATGCTTCATCGATTCGGATGTAAGCACATGCCTAAGATTGATTATTGTTTGTTTATAGGTAGTTTTTGCAATGAAAACAATGTTAAGAGAACAAGTCAAGAGCAATTTCCATCGTGGGAAATTGAGCGTAGTGAATGCTGTCGTTCACTTTAAGTGCTTTGAATTTAAAGAGCAAGATGAACGCGTTTGAGAATCTTTAATATAGGTGAAATGGATTATATTGGTTTATTGTTTAGTTGCCCCAAAGGCGAAGAGTCCATTAACTGTCCATTCTGTCAGTTACGTTCAGAGGGTTTGGTTAATGGTTTAAATCGTTGGAAGGCCATGCCTGTAAAGAAACGAAATGGTTTAATTAATGCGCACCTACACTGTTCGTTACGTGATGAAACCTTTGATTGTATTCTTAGTGAGATAAATATGTGATGTGCATTTGGGTATAATAAATTGTTCGCCTCATTCAAATTATTGGATGGGGCTTTTATATAACTCTGTTAACTTAATTCTCGATCAGTTCACCCTTATAGTGAAATTTGAATATTTGAGCATCGCCATAAACATCTTCTCTGTCCTTACCCTGAAATTTGATCTCATATTCATTACCCGTTTTTGTGATTGATAGCTGTCCCTCTTCATACACAGGAGTATCTATAATATCGGCTTCATTATCACCGTTTATTGGGAATGTAACATTGGTATTATAGTATACCCAAACACTACCATCACCTTCGTAATTTCCTACTATATCTTTATTGTCTGACAAAAGAGGTTCCATTTCAATGTACCATCCTTGTCCGCTATAGGTGTCATTAGAAACGTTATATGTTATGTCACTTGGGTAAAGTGCCAAATAAAAAATATGTTGGCCATTCAAATGTGGGCTTTCGGGATTATTCCAAACGCCTTCATAAGAAAATTCTCCCCAGGTAATTTGTTTTGAATCTCCTTCAAATTCTATTGAGTTGTTTGCAATTGGAGATTCTTCTTTAATGGGATCTTTTTCTTCTGATGAGCACCCTGAAATAGTAAGTAGAATAAAAGAAACGAAAATGCTTAATAATGGTTTAATCATGGTAATTAGGTTTTAGTTAAATTTTATAAACGTATTGCATGTGCAGGTTAAAGTATAAAGATATCTTTTCTTTGATTGTATTTATAATAAGGTTTAAAGAATTATATGCCCATATTACCATTTGTAATGCTGTTTTTATTGGTATTATTGTGCTGAAAAAAGTGTATAACTATGAAACCAGCCCTTGTGTTTGTGTTCTTGATGAGTGTTATTTGCGCCTGTCAGCATAATAAACAATTGACACTTTCTATAAGTAAAATCCCAACTCTTACAAACGCATCCATTCGTGGCATGAGTGTGATTGATGAAAATACTGTATGGATATCGGGCTCGGAAGGAACGGTATTTCGTACCATTGATGGAGGTTTAAACTGGAAGGATTGCAGTATCATCGCTGAGTTGAATAATGATTTCCGTAGTTTACATGCCTTTGATTCACTCAGGGCTTTCGTAATTGGAATAAATAATCCGGCTGTGATTTATAGAACGATTGATGGAGGAGATACTTGGCTTGGAATGGATACCATTCAGGCAGAAGGCCTTTTCTTTAATTCCTTAGTATTTAGTTCAGATAGTTGTGGGCTGGCCATATCCGATCAGGTTGATGGACAATTTATGCTGATGCATACACAGGATGCAGGCAGTACATGGAATAGAGTAAGGGATTTGCCGCCATCCATTGAAGCGGAAGGTAATTTTGCAGCTTCCAATACATGCATTGAGTATTTATCAACGGGCGAAGCATGGTTTGCGACTGGTGTTAAAGCCTCAAGAGTTTATTTGACCAAAGATAATGGCCAAAAATGGGATGTGGTACCTACACCTATTATTTGCAATGAAAGTGCCGATGGTATTTATTCAATAGATTTTAGAGATGCCATGCATGGAATAGCCGTAGGAGGCAATTATAAATACCCTGAGCGTAATGATAGTGTTGCAGTTTATACTAACGATGGCGGATTAAGCTGGAACCTGTCTGAGACTATGCCCAATGGTTTTCATTCATGTGTCCAGTATGTGGATGTTCCTGATTTGAATATGGCTATTGCTTTAGGTCGTGCTGGTTTTGATTATACCTTGGACAATGGCCAGACATGGGAGCGGGGAGGTAATGAGAAATATTATACCTTACGTTGCATTCCGGGGCAATTAGGTGCTTATGTCGCCGGTTCTGATGGGCGAGTGGCGAGGATGGATATAATAATGGAATAGTTGAGTAAACATAGCATCAATGTGCTGGAATGTTTACCATGTTTTGTTAACTCCGCTAATCGTAGCCACTAAATAATGTAAATCGTTCGGCGTACGCCTCTGGCTACGTCGCCTTCAACAAGGCCTCCGGTCTGTATGAAAATATAAGCCTTGTCGTTCTGGATTATCAGAATTACAAGGCTTTGTCATTGATAAATTAATTTTCAAAGGCTGGCGCTGATTTATAATCAGTACCTTCCTATTAAAGCACGGATTGCAAATTCGCGCTAGCAATGAATTACAAATTCGTAATTGCTATAATAGGATGGTGGTAAAAAACTAAACTTGCTCATCGAGACGCTCCTTGAGCCCGTCGAAAGGTAGACGAATTGGGTTTTTAATAATTAATCACTTCCCCTTCGACAAATGCTCAGTGAATGCATGAAGGTGTGAGAATTGCAAATTCGCAATAAAGATATTAGGTGCTTCACATAGCGCTAGGTTTGTGTCATATATATCACAACTTTTATTTGCAACAGTGTTGCATTTAGGGTATATTTGCAGGTATGAAAGTGCATGATATATTAAATGCACATTTTTATTGTGATGCCTGTGAGATGGTAAAATGTATGGAAGAGATTCCTGTTAAACATTATCAGATGCCCAATGGTTACTTAAACAATGAAACCGAAGTAATGATTAAAGGACGCTGCCCAAACTGTATGTAGTGTTTAATAAATATGGCTGATTTAAAAAAATACATAGCAATTGTTTTATTTGGGATATTTGTATTTCCCATTGTATTTCAGCCTGTGCATGTGGTTCTGCATCATGCGCAAGATTTGCATGATTGCCATACTTGCTGCCATAGTACCTTTGATAAAGATGAAAGTGCCAATAGTGATGAAATTGTACCTGCTTCTGCCCAAGAGGAAGCCTGTCCAATTTGCGATTATCATTTTCCACTCAATTTAATAGCAAAAGCTTTCATCTATCAAAGCAACAAAATGGTAGATGAAAAAATAGTAATAGGACTAAATATCCGTCTTCCATTTTTACAGCTTCTTTCTGTAAAAACACCGAGAGCTCCCCCTGCTTTAACCTAATCATTGGCATTAACCATGTTGTCAATGGTGTTTCTTAAATTCTATTGCTGACAGAAGCATTACCTAATTATTCATTTAATCTAATGAATTCCTCTAGGCTGGCCTCGTTGTTTTATTGTACTATCCTGTTTTTTCAGGGGAGATGTACGATGGTTTCTGTTAGTAATGGTTCTTTATTTTCAATTATAATATTGATTTTCAATAGTTTGAAATGAGTAAAGTTACAATGCTCGTTTTGTTCATTGGCATTTTTTATAATTTGTCGCATGGGCAAAAGAGTTGTGCGCTTAATGGAGTGGTAGTTGGCAAAAACAACGAAACTTTAACAGGTGCCTTGGTGGTGTTGCATGCCCCCGATATAGTTACAATAAGCGATGAGAAGGGCGTATTCAGTTTTTCTGATTTACCTGGTGATACCTATGTAATTGAGATTTCGTTTATTGGTTACACTAGTTTGGTTGATACCTTATTAATCGATGGCAATAATACCTATACAGCCCATTTGGAAATTGCTCCCATGAGTTTGCAGGAGATTGTCATTACCGATAATTATGCCGAGCAGAGAAAGAATGAAACATCCTTGAACGTAGAGGTGGTTAATGAGGAATATCTTAAACAAAATCTTGGCGGAAGCCTGATGAACTCACTTGAACGATTGCCTGGTGTAACAACCATTGATATAGGTTCGGGACAAGCCAAACCGGTTATTCGTGGACTCGGTTTTAATCGGGTTGTGGTGGTTGAGAATAATATTAAACACGAGGCTCAACAATGGGGATCTGATCATGGACTCGAAATTGACCAATACTCAGTTGATAATGTGGAGGTCATTAAAGGGCCGGCATCCCTAATGTATGGCTCCGATGCCATAGGAGGTGTAATTGATATGAACAACCGTAAAATACCAGCTAATTATACCCTTGAAGGTGCGCTTGACTTAACTGGCAAAAGCAATAACGAGCTCTTGGGAGCTTCCCTATCGCTACAAGGTAGAAAAAACTGGTTTTTTGCGGGTATTAGAGCTACCTATATTGATTATGGCGATTATAAGGTGCCTACAAATAGTATTGATATCTATTCGTATAAGGCCGATTTGCACAATAATTATTTGCGTAATACGGCTGGTTATGAAAAAAACATGCATTTATCTTTTGGTGTGATACAAAACAAGTTTCAAAGTAAATTTCATGTGAGCTCAGTTAATAGCAAAAGCGGATTCTTTGCCAATGCACATGGTATAGAGCCTCGTAATGTTGATACTGAATTACATGATAAATCGAACCGCGACATTAATTATCCCTATCAAAAGGTAAATCATTTTAAGCTTATTAATACTAGCCATTATCAGTGGGAAAGCACAAAACTTGAGTTTGACCTGGGTGTTCAGCGCAACTTCCGGCAGGAGAGGAGTCAATACGTTCAACATGGGCATATGCCGCCTGTTTTTCCCGATACCCTGGATTTCGATTCAGATCTTGAACGCGCCTTTGATAAGTATGTTTATTCGGGTAATGTAAAACTATCACATCGTTTTAATAAAAGATCGAAGTTGATTATTGGTGCTAATGGTGAGTATCAAAACAACGATATTGACGGACGTGGATTTATTATACCTGCTTTCAGGCAATTAGCTTTAGGAGCATTTGTTTTTGGTCGGTATACTATCTCTGATAAGAGTGGCTTGCAGTATGGTGTTCGCTTCGATTACGGAAATCTTAAAACAGATGACTATTTTGATTGGTATCCATCTCCAATAGATGAAGATGACGATACTAAAATGGAAAATTTGCAACGAGCGGAGCATATCAATCGTAAGTTCTCAAATTTTACCTGGTCGCTGGGTTATAATTATAACGCTGAACAGTGGCAATTTAAAACAAATGTAGGTAAGAGTTTTAGGATGCCAATAGCTAAGGAGCTGGCAGCAAATGGAGTTAACTATCACCGTTTTAGTTACGAGGTAGGTGATGTGAACTTATCCCCCGAAATATCCTATCAGTTAGATCTTGGACTCGAATATCATGCGAATAGTTATGCGCTTGGAGTTACTCCTTTCGTTAATTATTTCTCTAATTATATTTATTTGAACCCAAGCTCGGAGCATGATAGATTATACGGCAATGGTAATCAAGTATTTTATTACACCGAAAGTGAAGTGTTTCGATTTGGTGGTGAGATTCACGGTCATGTTGAACTACTAAAACACCTTCGACTTGGCATTATTGGAGAGTATGTGTACTCCGAGCAACTATCCGGAGAGAAAAAGGGATATACACTTCCATTTTCACCACCAGCCTCTGCCATATTTAATGTGAAGTACCAGAAAATGAAATTTAAGTTTATTACTAAAGCTTATTTTTCTCTGGATTACAGAGTGACTGCTTCTCAAACAAATATTGTTCCGCCTGAGGTGGCTACCGATGGTTTTCAGCTAATAAATATTGGGCTCGGTGGCAATGTGGAAGTGGGCAAACGGAAAGTAAATATTTCGATGCAGGTTCAAAACTTAATGAATACGAAATATTTTAATCATACCAGTTTTTACAGATTAATTAATGTGCCGGAGGCGGGAAGGAATTTCATTGTGAATATTTCTCTTCCCATTTCAGGTAAAATCAAATAGTAAACAATTAAATAAATTATAAAATGAATACAAAAGTTTTTTTAACAGTTATTATTTTAGGTCTTTCAACTTTATTCACTGCTTGCGAAGACGATAGTACGGATAGTCCGGTTATTACATTACATGAGCTTGGTTTGGACGATAGCCATGAAGCTCATGTTGGTGATGATTTGCATATTGATGCGGAAATTATTGCAGACGGAACCATCGAAAAAATTGTAGTGGAGCTACATGCTGAAGATGGTGACGATGAGCTTGAAGTTGAGTTTATTGATGGTTATAATGGTTTAAAAAATGCTGAATTTCACGAGCATGTTGAAATACCAGCTACTTTCACACCTGGCGAATATCATTTTCATTTGCTTGTAACAGATAAGGAAGGTAACCAAAGTTCAGTAGAGGCGCATGTTGATATTGAAGAAGAAACCAATGATGGGGGAGACCACGATCATTAGAAATCTTTATTGCTGTTGTAAGGAGGTATTATTATTACATTTGAACAGCTTAATTTTAAATCATAGAGATGAGAAGAATACAAATATTAAATCTATCATTAGCACTGTTGCTATTTGTGAGTGCATGTAGCGATGATAATGAAATTGATACCGAAAAGCCTGCTATTGATATTAGTTTTGATGGTGCTTTTCCAGTCAATTGCAGTACCATCTATTTTGGCGAAGTATTTGAATTAAAGCTACGTTTTTCTGACAATACTGAATTGGGTTCATACAGTATCGATATTCATAATAATTTCGATCATCATTCGCATAGTACTGAAATAAGCCAATGCGAATTCGATTCGAAGAAAGATCCTGTAATGCCTTTTGTTTTAATTGAAGATTATTCTCTACCTGAGGGCTTAACGTATTATGAAACAAGTGTTTTTATAAACGTACCTTCGGGCGATGGAAACACTCTGTATGATGATGGCGATTACCATTTTTATATAAGTCTTACCGACAAAGAAGGTTGGTCGTCGCAAAAGGGATTAAGTATTAAAATGTTACATCGTTAATGTAAGCGAACGAAATAAGAGAGGGTGACCAGAAATAGTCACCCTTTTTTGTCATCAATAATCACTTGTCCTACAATAAATGCTCAGGGACGTATCTTTGTAATAGCGAGCTTGAAGAGTCTGGTGTTATAATTGAGTTGTTTATATTAGCAGCAATTTATACCAATTGTATTCCAAAATGATTGATAAATCATTTTGCTAATTACAATGGTTAATGCCGATACAAAAGCACAGATTGATTTTTTTATCAAT
>NZ_JBNGOY010000030.1:0-69465 GCF_050589805.1 Carboxylicivirga fragile
TAGTTCTTCGAATATTTGCCGTAGCATATAGAGAAGAGCCATTTGTGAAATTATCTTGCTAAAAACTTGTTTTTATCTTAGAATGCTCGATGAGCTAGCTTACTTTTTGGACATCCTCTTTGTTATTTCAAATAAAATGTCACACCAATGGCCATGGAAAGCGCCATATGAGGTTTTACGTAATCGGTTCTGATGGCTTCTAATAAATAAGCATCAAAGGCAGATAATTCTACATACAGTCCAAAACCATTAAAATAGCGTCTATTTATATCCAACTTGAGCTCCCCTCCCACAAATGGTGCAAAATGAACTTTATTTTGGAAATAGTACTTTTCAGGATAATAATCAGGTAAAGCCTTAAATGTATTATTTGTATTTCCCCAATTTATTGACAAGCCAAGGTAAGCGTTAAAACAATTTAGAATCGGTTTCTTGGTGAGATAAAAGCTATTTTTTAACGAAATAGTTAATACAGAGTTTTTACTTCCGCCAAAATTTTCATTCAAATAACCAAAAAATAAAGCAGGCTGATACGTTGGTGTAATTTCATACCCAAAACCAATAGACATAAAACCAATGCCTCCCGCATATTGCAGTTTATACTGACTTGGAATAAACCAACGCCGTCGATAGCTTATTGTATCCTTATTTAAAACCGTTGTCCGTTCTTTATAAGCGCTCTGCAATGCCCTAGGCATATCGGCATACACTGCCCCATTGTTCATTTCGAGCTGAGCAAATAAACTATTTATTGGATATAGAAATAGCATTAGCACACTAAGCTTTAAGACCTGCTTCATATCTTTTGTGTTAAGGCGGTAATTCAAATGTAGAATCAGTAGTGTATTCGATCAATCAGAATGGTATCGGCTTGGAAATCCAACGTTATTAACTCGTCGCGAATACAACTAGGCACCGATAAATAATTAACATCACCATAAACTTGGGCATAATCATAACTATGACCGTGGCCATGAACTGATAAATCAATGCCACTTTCTTCTAACAAATAATTATAAAACAACTCATTGCCATAGGTGAACTGCTGATCCCAGGGCGGGATGTGTGAAAATGGAATCACATACTTGTTATCTTCGTCATTTGCTATGGCCTTTTCGAACCATTCAAAATCTGGATCCTGTATGCTTTTCTCCCATACCACATCATCAAAAAACACAAACTTAACCCCCTTGTAAGTGAATAGGAAGTTGGCTTCACCAAACATTTCAGTGTATATACTATAACCATTGCCCAAGCAATCGTGATTGCCAATAAGAGTAAATACAGGCACATTAATTCGATTCACCAATTCGCTGTACCATTCAAACTCGCGTATGTTTGAACTCAGCGTAATGTCGCCTAAATGAATAATGAAATCTAAATCCTTACGAGTGTTTAAATAGTCAATCTGCTTTTCAAGTTCATCATAATAGGTATGCGAATCGCTTATTAATCCAACCTTAAAAGATTCAAACGCCCTATTATCTACAAGCGCAAGCTTCTCAATACTCTTGACGTTTTGTTGTTTCCACTTCGCCTTAACAATGTTTTGATAGGGACTGTATTCGAATAAATAATCGCATGACGCAATTGTCATCAGTAGAATAAATGCTACAATACCGCCAATAAAAGTTCTTCTATTCTTCATTTCATTAGGTGTTAAACTGCCAACTAAATTGACCAGCTTCCTTACAAATGTAGAATGAACTAGAACTAACTTAGGGTTAAAAATGATGAACGAATAAAAACAAAGAATGAAGCATCAAAACAAGACCTTGAAGTGAAATAGCTTATTGCCGCACGGATCAAATAGGCTTAGAATTCTCAAGATGTATGAAGAGCTCAATGCATTAAAATACCCGCTCAATGTGTCCAGATATCAACGCAATGCAGGCCTATAATATCTCAATAAAAAAGGCAGATCTTTCGATCTGCCCTCATTCTTGGAGTATAATAAATTAAAGCTTATTAAGCTTCTTTTGGCTCAATTACCATTATAACATCACCTTTAGACACAGAGTCTCCTGAATCGTACTTAATTTCAGTTACAACACCATCAACCGCAGCATCAAGGTTATTCATCATTTTCATAGCTTCAAGCACAACAACAGTATCCCCAGCTTTCACCTCTTCACCAACTTTTTTCTTGAATTCAACAATCATTCCCGGGATTGGAGCAATCAAGCTACCAGTTGCCTCAACTTCTTTGACACCACCTTTAGCTCTGCGAGCACGAGGTGCGCCTGCAGCCGCATTAGGGTCGTTGATTTCAACAGTGAATACTTCACCATCTACTTTAACTTCCAACTCACGGGTTGCACCATTTCCACCTTTTGATGTCAATTCACCAGATAAAGCTTTACTAACCAATAGTTCCTCTTTCTCAACCTGCTCCATCGTCTTAGCCTGGAATTCAGCAGGAATTTCTTCCTTACCATACTTCCATTTCAAGAAACGTTTACCGGTTACAGGATATAAAGCACACAATACTTCGTCGTCAATATCTTGAGTAAAGTCTTTGAACTCATCTTTAACTGCATCCATCTCTGGCTCTAGGATTGAACCCGGACGAACAGTAATAGGCTCTTCACCACGCGGATAATCTTTCAAGGCTTTTTTCTGAACCTCAGGATTGATTGGATCAGTTGTTTTTCCATACAATCCGTAACAAAGGTCTTTTACCTCTTTGGTGATTTGTGCATACTCTCCCTCGTGTGAGTCAAACAATACATTGTTCACAGTTTGAACACCAACAATTTGTGAAGTAGGTGTTACCAATGGAATGTTACCAAGATCCTTACGTACCTTAGGTAATAAACGGAATACTTCAGGTAATTTATCCAAGGCATCCATTGCTTTCAGTTGGTTCACCAAGTTAGAAAGCATACCACCCGGTGTTTGGTGAAGCAATACATTAATATCGGTAGTTGCATACTTAGGATTATTATCCAAGTGCTTGTACTTAGGTATGTATTTCTCCATCTCGTCAGAGATAGCTGTAATTTTGTTGATGTCCATACCTGAATCGCGATTAGTACCTAATAACGACATGATTAATGGCTCAACAGCAGCATGAGAAGTACGGTAAGCATATGGCCCGATACATGTATCAACAATATCAACACCTGCCTCGATTGCTTTGAAAATTGCCAAATCAGCCATACCCGATGTAAAGTGAGTATGTAGGTTCAATGGAATATCAGTAAAGGTCTTGATTTCGCGAATCAAGTTATAGATATCGTAAGGGGCAATTAATCCGGCCATATCTTTAATACAGATCGAATCAACACCAAAGGCTACTAATTCTTTTACTTTATTGATATAGTATTCCATGTTGTACACATCACCACCCAAACGAGGTTGGTTAAGCGTATAACAAACCACGCCTTGAAAATGCTTATCGTTATCTTTAATAACCTTAGCTGCCGTTTCAAAGTTACGGTAGTCATTCAAGGCATCGAAACAACGGAAAATATCCATTCCGTTATCGATTGAGCGCTGAACAAATGCCTGTACCACATCATCGGCATAGTTACGGTAACCTACTACATTCTGCCCACGAAGCAACATCGAGAATGGTGTTTTTGGCATGTGTTTCTTCAAGGTGCGTAAACGCTCCCATGGATCCTCAGCCAAGAAACGGTGCATGGTATCAAATGTAGCACCACCCCATGTTTCAACCGCGTTGTAACCTGCGTTATCAATCATTTCGGCAACTGGCAACATATCTTCGGTACGACCGCGAGTCGCAAATAAAGATTGGTGACCATCACGTAAACTAACATCATTTATTTTAATTGGGTTGGCTGCTTTTGGACGCTCGGCGCCAAACTCAAGCTTAGCCATCTCTAATACCCCGTGTTTATCGAAATTCATCTCTTTAATATTTTGTGGTTAAAGATTAGAAACCTCTTTTTGATCTCTAATCTATTAATCTATCATCTAAAACTTTAAGCGCGAGAACGTAATAAGCGTCCACGACGCTGCACCAAAGCACGATTACTCATCATTACTTCTTTACCTGCACTCGACCAAGCTTTAACATCTTTAACTTCGTTGTTTTTAGCCGCTTCCTGCTCCAGGTAATAAGCCACAGCTATCATAGCTGCTTTTCTCTTCTTTTCTCTTGCTGTCATCGTACAATAATTTTTACAATGGAATATTTCCGTGCTTCTTAGGAGGCAATACCTCTGTTTTAGTCGACATTACTTCCATAGCGTCGATAAGGCGCTGCCTGGTTTCGCTTGGCAGAATAACATCATCAATATAACCGCGCTTAGCAGCTAAATAAGGCACATTAAATGCATCTTCGTATTCTTTGATTTTCTCATCAGCCATTGCCTGACGATCATCGGCTTCTGCAATTTGCTTGCGGTAAGTCGAAATTACTTCCACAGCACCCTTAGCGCCCATAACAGCAATCTCTGCCGAAGGCCAAGCAAATACCATATCCGCACCTAAAGGTTTTGAACACATCGCTAAATATGCACCACCATAATCTTTACGCGTCACAACTGTAAATTTAGGCACAGTAGCTTCGGCATATGACCAAAGTAATTTAGCCCCGTGACGAATGATACCATCCCACTCTTGCTCAACTCCTGGCAAATAACCTGGTACATCTACAAAAGTGATCATCGGGATATTAAAGGCATCACAAGTACGCACAAATCGGCTGATTTTATCAGAGGCATCAATATCTAAACATCCTGCCTGAATCATTGGCTGGTTAGCAATTATACCTACCGATCGGTTATTTAAATGTCCAAATCCAACTATTGCATTTTCAGCATAATGCTCGTGCGCCTGCATAAATTCACCATTATCAAGTACCGACTCAATAACCTTAACCATATCATACGGTACTTTTGAATCATCTGGAATGATGGTATCCAATTCAGGGCACATACGTGCAGGATCATCACCCATTGGTATCTGAGGGGCTTCTTCAAGGTTATTATTAGGTAAGAATTCTAATAATTCTTTGATTGCCTCTATTGTATCTTCGTCACTATCACATGCGAAGTGTGCATTTCCACTTTTACTGTTGTGAACCATTGCTCCACCAAGTTCTTCTAAAGTTGTTTCTTCACCAGTAACCGTCTTAATTACATTTGGTCCCGTGATAAACATGTGACTTTGCTTCTTTACCATAAAGATAAAGTCAGTCATAGCTGGTGAATATACAGCTCCTCCGGCACAAGGTCCCATGATTGCCGAAATTTGAGGTATAACACCCGATGCACGTGAATTACGCATAAAGATCTCTCCATATCCCTTCAAAGCATCCACTCCTTCTTCAACTCTGGCACCGCCTGAATCATTTAGTCCAACAACGGGTGCACCAGCTTTAACAGCTAAATCCATTATTTTACAGATCTTAGCTGCATGCATCTCACCAAGCGAACCACCACGTGCGGTAAAATCCTGGGAATAGGCAAAAACAGGACGTCCATGCACTAAACCGTGACCAACAATAACCCCATCAGACGGAACATTCACTTTTTCCAATCCGAAATTTGTTGAGCGATGCTCCACAAACATATCCACTTCCCTAAAAGTTCCTTCATCAAAAAGAAGATCAATACGTTCACGAGCGGATAGTTTGCCTTTTTCATGTTGCTTAGCAACTCTGGCTTCGCCACCCATTTTTTGAACCTCTTCTCTGCGTTTTTTAAGTAACTCTATTTTCTCAGATACTTTCATAAATTCAGACGATTATTAATTACACCAAAATTTCTTTAATTGTATTTTCAGGTGTCAAAAATAGATAGTTGATTTGACTTTCAAATACCCTAAATGTTAAAAATAGATAAGAAACAGACTATTATCCTTAAAAAATCGAAAATTATAGAAAAATTTCTTTAAATGAAGATATCCGTACTCGCTCTCCCTATCACTTGAATACAAAAAGACCATACTTTCTAATTGAAACAAGGTAGAACATATACCCTCTTGCAATACATGTTAGTAGTGAACGGAGTCAGCATTCTTCAAAAATTAATTTCCAAAACTTTAGGAGAAATACAAATGATTACCAACTGAATTTGTGTATTTTACAATGCAATACAGTGGTCATACATGATAAAATCGATTTTATTTTTATTTATTTACATATATACCAAATTATATATTTAACTATTAATCAAGCACAAACAATTACGAATTGAAAGTACTTTTTATAAAAACGCATAAGAAGGTCACCCCATTTGGCAAAAAAGAGTGTCTTAGATGTAGATACCAAATTAAAAGCAAACTGTTATTAACGATACTATTATGACAAAAAATCAAAACAAAAGAATGAAAGGTCTCTCCACCTTAATTGGTAATACTCCCCTTTTGGCAATTGATTTTAAATACAAGGGCACAAATAGAACGATTTATGCTAAAGCAGAATACCTAAACCTAACTGGTAGCATAAAAGATCGCATGGCTTATCACATTTTGGATAAGGCTTATCAGAATGGTGACCTTAAAGAAGGTGATAGAATAATTGAAGCGACAAGTGGTAATACTGGCATAGCATTTTCCGGTGTAGGCAGAGCAATGGGGCATCCTGTTACGATATTCATGCCTAATTGGATGAGCGAAGAAAGGAAAAATCTTATTAAGAGTTACGGAGCCGATATTCGACTGGTAACACCAGAGGAAGGTGGATTCTTAGGCAGTATTGAAATGGCTACCAACCTGGCGAAAGATGATGAACACACCTTTTTACCTTGTCAATTTACCAATACGGATAATTGTGATGCACATTACCACACAACAGGTCCTGAGTTGTTTTGGCAACTTAAGTTTCGTTCATTAACACCTGACGCATTTGTAGCTGGTGTGGGGACAGGAGGAACAGTAATGGGCGTTGGTAAATACTTAAAAGAACAGATTCCAGGGGTAAAAATTCATCCCCTTGAACCATCTAATTCACCAACCATGTCTACAGGCTACAAGGTAGGTAAACATCGCGTACAAGGTATTTCCGATGAATTTATTCCGTCAATAGTAAAACTAGATGAACTGGATGAGATTGTGGCTGTTGATGATGGTGACTCAATAATAATGGCACAAAAACTAAGCGCTGAACTAGGCTTGGGTGTAGGCATTTCAAGTGGAGCTAATTTTCTTGGTGCCCTTAAAATTCAGGAAGAGCTCGGACCAGATGCAGTAGTTGTAACCGTTTTTGCGGATGACAACAAGAAATACCTAAGTACTGATTTAATGAAAGAAGAAGCTCTTAAAGATGAATTTATGTCGGTAAATGTTGAGCTAGACAAATATGCAGCCTACAAGCGCGTATGCCACACTTGCTGTGATCCTAGCGACTGTATGGAAAGCTGCTATAAGGATGACTCAAACACGTTTAAACTACCGCATTGCGCGAGAAGAGAACCTGCATCCGTTTAAAAAGAAAGTTTTGTATTAGTTTGAATAAATAGTTTGAAGAGGCCTTCCAAATCTGCTGGAAGGCCTTTTTTTTTTAACTAAATAGCTTTGGAAAAAGTATAATACTTGCAACCACTACCGCAAATATGGCTGTCATTAAAGTAGCAGCAGCACCAAGATCCTTAGCTCTTCCAATATTCTTATTCCGATCAGATGTAATTTCATCAGCTAAATATTCGATAGCCGTATTAAATGACTCGGCCATAAACACCAGGCAAATACTTAAAGTAATCCACAACCATTCACTTGAACTAATATGTAGGATACTTGATATCACCACCACAATCACCGCAGCAATTAAATGTATTATGGCGTTTGTTTCCTTAAATAAGCAGACAAACCCTTTAAATGCATATCCAAAACTTTTTAATCGATTTACAAAAAAGGTCATAATGAATCAAATTAAGTTACTTCTCAAAGAAAACATCAAGGTAATAGAAATACACATATAATAAAAAAGCTGGCAAACACAATAAATGCATTTGCCAGCCCAACTATTTGGAAAGTTATAGTTTTTTACGATTCTGTTTCCTGTATCTTATTATAACCAGCTACTACCCCTTGAATCAACGATGAACTGAAGCCTTCATGTTCCATTTTGTTTAGAGATTTAATTGTTACACCAAGAGGCGTTGTAACCTTATCAATCTCAGGTTCGGGGTGCGATTCATTCTCGATTATCAGTTTTGAAGCCCCCTTCATTATTTGGGCAGCCACATCCATTGATACTTTAGAGGAGAAACCAATCTCAATCCCCCCTTGTGATGCCGCACGTAAAAAACGCAAAGCAAAAGCAATGCCACACGATGCCAGTACAGTTGCAGCAGGCATTTGAGCTTCTGGAATAACCATTGTAGATCCAAGCTGATCAAATAGTTTAACCACTCTCTCTTTATAAGCCAAACCTTTAGGATTAAATGACAGAGCCGTCATCGATTCCTGGATAGCAATAGCTGTATTAGGCATGGCACGTATAATCGGCATGTCGCCCATAATAGATTCTAATTGCTCAAGCTTAACACCGGAAATAACAGAAATTAAAACATGCGAATCTTTAATGATAGAATCCTTAATGTCATTTAAAAGAATCTCTGCTGCCGTTGGTTTAACAGCGATAATAACAATTTCGGCATTCTTAACAGCTGCATGGTTGTTTGTGGTAATGTTAAATCCATCCTCTTCATTAAGATGTTTGATCAAATCCAAATCAATATTGGTAATTGTGATTTGTGAAGCTTGCATCATACCGCTCTTAACCAATCCTTTTGCAATGGACGAACCTAAGTTTCCGCCACCTAAAATGGCGATGTTGTTTGGTTTCATTTTTATAATGTATTTGTATAGCTTAAATATGCCACAAAGCTAGAGAGCTTTTCAGAATAAAAATGAAACCTAATGGATGATATTTATCAGATAAGTTGACTTTATTTATCAGAAATCACAGTTGTTCAAATCACCTTTATCCCAATACTTTTTCTTCTTCTAAGGCTTTACGAGCAGCAATTGTGGCCGCCACAACCGATACTATGGACATAAATCCGGCAATGGAAACGCCTATTAATGGAATCATTAAAATAAGTGCAAACACCAAACCATTGCCAATGGCTAAGCCTCTGTTTCTACGCATATACTTAACACTGGTTTTAACATCAAAACGACGTCGCTCAAAGGTGTAATCTAAAAAAGAAAAGCCATAAAAATAAGCCGATAGTAAAACCAACACTATGGCCGTAAAATAGCCTATAATAGGTATAAAACTAAGGACAAACAGAATAACGGTGAAGAACATTTCAACTACTAAATTTCGCATGGCCAAAATCATTCCCCTCCAAATATCTTTTACAAATTGTGCCATATTAAAAGGAATGTCACTCTGCGTTATGATACGCTCCGTTTTTTCCGATAAAAAAGCAAATACCGGCGACATCACTATTAATATTATATATCCCCCAACGTAGGCATAAACAATAAAAAACAATAATCGCAACACAATCCATACAATCCATTTTATCGAGCCTGCCAAAACAGAAGCCCCCCAAAAATCCCATTCTTCCACTCCCATCC
Source organism: Carboxylicivirga fragile (assembly GCF_050589805.1). Lineage (NCBI taxonomy): Bacteria > Pseudomonadati > Bacteroidota > Bacteroidia > Marinilabiliales > Marinilabiliaceae > Carboxylicivirga > Carboxylicivirga fragile. The sequence goes on from NZ_JBNGOY010000030.1 coordinate 9,505, forward strand.
AATCACTTAAATCGCTTACCAACACATCTCCCCATGATGCAATGGAGTAAAAACCTACGAAGAAAAATAAAACATTTAACAAAAATGGAAAGATAAAAAACCACCCTAAACCATTCTTAAATATAAAGGAGAACGCTTCACTATACGATTTTAAACCCAACTGAAATCCTCTACTATAATTCATTATTTTTTAACCTTATTGCATAAAACGAAGTAGACCAAAACTAATCTTTTCGATGAAAAATTACTACTTTTGCAGTGCCAAAAAATCAAATAAATAAAATGATGGATATTCAATTACTGACTGCAATTTCTCCAATAGATGGAAGATACCGAAACAAGGTAGATGGCTTAGCGCTTTATTTTTCAGAGTACGCTTTAATACGTTATAGGGTATTGGTTGAAGTTGAGTACTTTATTGCTTTATGTGAGCAACCATTGCCACAATTAGCCGATTTTGACAAAAACCTTTATGAAGACTTAAGAAAGATCTACACAGATTTTCAGTTGGAAGATGCGGATAGAGTTAAAGAAATTGAAGCAGTAACTAACCACGATGTGAAAGCTGTTGAATATTTCATCAAGGAAAAATTTGATGTACTTAAATTGGATAAGTACAAAGAGTTTATCCACTTTGGCTTAACATCACAAGATATCAATAACACAGCCGTTCCTTACTCATTAAGAGATGCTGTACACGATGTATACTATCCACTGTTAGAAGAATTAATTCAGCAACTGGATGATCTTGCTACCGAGTGGAAAGACATTCCTATGTTAGCAAAAACACACGGACAGCCAGCCTCTCCTACGCGTTTAGGAAAAGAGATGAAGGTATTTGTTGAGCGCCTTAACAAACAATTAGCTTTACTTAAGGGCGTACCTTGCTCGGCTAAATTTGGTGGCGCTACAGGTAACTTTAACGCACACCATGTGGCTTACCCACAAATTGACTGGGTTGAATTTGGAAACAATTTCGTGAACAATACATTGAAATTGGATCGTGAACAGATTACCACGCAGATTTCGAACTACGATAACATGGCTGCTACTTTTGATAACTTCAAACGTATCAATGTTATTCTTCTGGATTTATCCCGTGATTTCTGGACTTATATTATGATGGAATACTTCAAGCAACGCATCAAAAAAGGTGAAGTTGGATCAAGTGCTATGCCACATAAAGTAAACCCAATAGATTTTGAAAATGCCGAAGGAAACCTAGGTATTGCCAATTCAATTTTCTCACATCTGGCTGAAAAGTTACCTGTATCTCGCTTACAGCGTGATTTAACTGATTCAACAGTATTACGTAATATTGGTGTACCTATTGCTCACTCAATCATTTCTATCAGATCATTGGCAAAAGGTTTAGGCAAAATGCTTTTAAATGAAGATGCCATTGCCAAAGACTTGGAAGATAACTGGGCAGTTGTAGCTGAGGCTATTCAAACCATTCTTCGAAGAGAAGCTTATCCTAATCCATACGAAGCCTTGAAAGAATTGACTCGTACCAACGAGCAAATTAATGCCAAGACTATGGGTAAGTTCATCGACGGTTTAGATGTATCAGATGCAGTTAAAGAAGAAATGCGTGCCATTTCACCACAGAGTTATACTGGTGTTTACAAAATGTAAAATCACATTTTTATCATATACTAAAGAGCTGCCTAATGGTAGCTCTTTTTATTTTTACCGTTTTCATTCCAGACAGTATTTCAGACAACTCAAACCGGTATTGTCCTTATTCATTACCTGAGTCCACTTTCTAGCACAAATATTTCAGTATATTTGCGTGAATTGTAAATTATCAAAATGAAAGATTTTATTAAAATATTAAAGCGATTTATTCCTCCATACAAAATAAATTTAGCATCAAGTATATTCTACAACATATTGCATTCCATTTTTGCTGGTGTTGCCATGTTACTAATGATACCCGTATTAGAGGTATTGTTTGAAACAAGTAAACAAGTTGATAATTTAATGCCCTGGACACTATCTAAGGATATCATACAGAACAACCTATATTATTATGTTACGCTCTTTAAGTTAAAATATGGCTTAACTGTTGTTATGCCTTTTATTGGAGCTTTACTTTTAACTGCCACCATTTTTAAGGTTAGTTTTGCCTACTTATCATCCACTCAAATGGTTATTATTAGAAACGGAGTGGTTCGGGACATTAGAACTAAAATATACAATAAACTCATGTCCTTACCTCTTGGTTTTTATTCCGAAGAACGAAAAGGAGATGTGATGGCGAGAACAACAGGAGATGTTAGCGAAGTAGAAGCTTCAATCATGTCTTCGATTGATATGTTTTTTAAAAATCCCATTATTATTATTACCTCTGTTGCTTTTCTCCTTGCAATTAGTTACCAACTTACAATTTTTGTATTTATTATGCTTCCAATTGCGGGTTTAATCATTGGTCGCACAGGAAAAGCTCTTAAACACAGCTCACGCCAAGGCCAGGCAAAAATAGGCGATATGCTCGGAATTATCGAAGAATCGCTTGGTGGTTTACGAATAATTAAAGCCTTCAACGCTGAGAAAAAAATGAAAAACAGGTTTGGGAATGAGGCCGAGAACTATAGAAGGATAATGAACAAATTACAGAGAAGATATGTACTAGCACATCCCTTAAGTGAATTCCTTGGAACCATCGTAATGGTAGGATTAGTCTGGTTTGGAGCTTACATCATAAGCAATGAAAACACCACTCTTACAGGTGCGTCGTTCATGGCCTACATTGGAATTTTTTATCAAATTATCAATCCAGCAAAACAATTCTCAACTGCTTTTTTTAATATACAAAAAGGCTTAGCAGCCATGGAACGTATCGACAAGATTCTTCTTGCGAATAACAATATAAATGAACATGAAGGGGCTAAAACTTTATCCACAATAAATAAACTTATTGAATACCGCAAAGTAAGGTTCTCATACAACAACGAAGTAGATGTGCTCAAAGATGTGAGTCTAACTATTCCCCAAGGAAAAACGGTAGCACTGGTTGGTCAATCCGGAAGTGGAAAAACTACCTTTGTTGATTTACTCCCACGTTTTTACGATGTGCAAGGAGGGGGTATTTACATTGATGATATTAACATTAAAGACTTAAAGCTTTTCGACCTTCGAGAATTAATGGGTAATGTTAATCAGGACGCCATTTTATTTAACGACACCATTTACAACAACATTACATTTGGAGTTGAAAATGCTACAGAAGAAGAGGTTATTAATGCGGCCAAGGTTGCCAATGCGCATGACTTTATTGAGGCAAGTGAAGAAGGATACTATACAAAAATTGGTGATAGAGGGGGCAAATTATCGGGTGGTCAACGCCAAAGATTGAGTATTGCACGCGCCATTTTAAAGAATCCTCCAATTCTGATTCTTGATGAAGCAACCTCAGCTTTAGATACAGAATCGGAGCGTCTGGTACAAGATGCCTTGGAGAACCTAATGAAGAATCGTACATCTTTGGTTATTGCTCACCGTCTGTCTACTGTTCGTAACGCTGATTTAATTTGTGTATTCAACGAAGGTGAAATAGTAGAAACGGGTACTCATGATGAATTGATTAGCAAAGATGGCATTTATAAGAAATTACATTCTATGCAGATGAATTAATTTTAACGCCAATCATTGACTTTATTTCTTTTAACACTTATGTTGTAACCTTTTAGCAACTTTCGCATAAAAGAACAACAAAGAGAACGATATGGTGCTGAGAGATATTTTTATTTTAGTATTAAGCCTATTGCTTGCTACGCCTTTATTTTCACAAACAAGGTCTTCTGATAAATCAAAAAAATACAATAAAGTAGGTAAGCTGAAAATCGACACCAGTTTTCAAGCTTCTTACTTGCAAGATTTCATGGTGCCTTTTAATCAATGTGAAGACTTAAAAGATTGTAGAATAAAAGTTAAAACCAAAAACCTAAAAACAACCATGGCTGCCAGGCCACACTTTTTTTCCTTATTTCTTGGCAAAAAAAATCGACGATACACCATATTAATAAACAAGAACGAAGAATTTAACGGGGTTCTTTTAAAAGATGTTCCTTCAGATGCAAGGGTTGGTTTATTCGCTCATGAATTGATGCACATTCGCGATTATAATAGCAAAGGAGCAGCAGGTGTGATGCAACTAGGATTTCAATACTTATCCATAAAGGGCAAAACTAAAGTTGAACATCGAACTGATAGCTTAACCATCGCCGCTGGATTTGGGCAACAGTTATACGAATGGGCACATTACGTATTGCATGATTCAAATGCTTGCGAAGAGTATAAATCGTTCAAAGAAGAAGTTTACATGTCGCCAGTAAGAATCCTAGGCCAAATGGAGCAAAAACAGTAGAAAAAACACACGCTGTATACGTGTAAATTCAAAAAAGGGAATTATCCCTTAAGAATAATTCCCGATATATCAATTAGTTTTTCACTCTTGAGCTAAGCATCATAAACAACCATAAACTTACGTTTATCCTGGTCAATAGAAATATCAATTTTTGCGGTTGCAAGTATATCCTTACATCCTTTCGAAAGATTGACAAACGAAATTTCTTTATTCTGCACTTGGTATCTCTCATTAAGCTTACGAATCGCCTCAATTCCACTTTGATCAACAACTCTGCTACTTTCAAAATCCACAATTATTCTATCCGGATCTTTTTTCGCATCAAAAATTTCAGCAAATGATGCCGTAGAACCAAAGAACAACGGACCGTGAATATCGTAGTGCAATATACCGTTTTCATCGGTACGTCGACGAGCATGAATACCAATGGCATGATCCCAAGCAAAAGACAAAGCTGAAAGAACCACTCCAATAGCAACAGCTAAAGCTAAATTATGGAATACAACTGTAACTACAGCAACAATAATCATGATAAGGAAATCGGCCAATGGCGTCTTTTTAAACTGTTTTAAACTAGACCATTCAAAAGTACCATAAGCCACCATAAACATTACCCCAATAAGTGCTGCTACAGGTATTAGTTCAATAACCGGCGACAAAAACATGATAAATACTAATAAGGTAATTGCAGCAACTAATCCTGATAAACGGCCACGAGCTCCAGAATTAATATTAATCATACTTTGTCCAATCATTGCACAGCCTCCCATGCTTCCAAAGAAACCAGAGATACAGTTTGCCATACCTTGAGCCATACTCTCTCTATTACCACTTCCTCGCGAATCTGTCCGCTCATCAATAATGGTAAGTGTTAATAAACTTTCGATTAAACCTACACCAGCAACACTAATAGCTGGTAATAAGATAATTTTTAATGTTCCCATACTGAACAGTTCAGGGGGATAATCTGTGAAGATAGAAGGCAAACCGCCTTGCATAGATTTTCCCTTAAGCAGGTTGATAACAGTTGGCGTTTCAATTCCTGGAATAAATGATATTGCAGCGATTGCCACAATAGCAACTAATGCCGACGGAATGGCTTTTGTAAAACGAGGTAAAATTACCATTATAGCAATGGTTAATGCTACTAAAGCAAATAACATATATAATTTAGATCCCGTATAATACTCAAATACGCCAGTAACATCAGTTCCAAACATTGCAAATTGCGAAGCAAAAATTACAATGGCTAGTCCATTCACAAAACCAAGCATAACCGAATGCGGAACTAAACGAATAAATTTACCTAAGCGAAGGGCACCAACAGCTAGCTGTATCAGTCCACCCAAAATAATAGTTGGATACAAGTAGGCTTCACCATATTGATGTACTGTTGCGGCTACAACAACAGCAATTGCACCTGTGGCTCCTGAAATCATGCCTGGTCGTCCACCTAACAAAGAAGTGAAAAAGCCCATTATACAGGCTGCATATAATCCAATAAGCGGATCAACACCTGCTATAAAAGAAAATGCTATTGCCTCAGGAACAAGCGCAATTGCAACAGTAATTCCTGATAATAACTCAGTTTTAATACTTGAACCGTAGGTAAGTTCTTTAATAAAAGCCATCTATATTATTATTTAAAATTTACACAATACAACCCTAATGCTCAAAAGAGCATCATCAACAATTTATAAAATGTGGGGATTTCATTGTCACTAATGACAATACATAGGGATTTTTTAGCGAGTGCAAAAGTATAAAAATAAATCACTAATGCCTAACATTCATAGAAATAGATCGGTTCAAATAATAAGGCACATTAAACAAAGCCAATTAATTGACAGTCATTTAATAAAATTAAATGCCCCACATTAGCAGGGCATTTAATTAAACTATTTTTTATTTCCACCGGATGACTTTTTATCCGGAATAGTAGTTTTCTTTACAGAAGCCTTAGATTTATTAGAAACAGCCTTTTCTTTTCTTCGCTCTAGTTCCTTCAACACAGCATACTTTGCAGCAGCAATGGTTTCACGATTAACCTTTTCAGTTATTCTTCCCTTAAGCAAGTCATCGAATTCGATGTACTCGCCCATGAGTAACAGTTGAGTAATCATGTTATTAACCATCGTTTCTTGTGCATAACCAACAGCTTGATACAGTTGATCGGCCCCATCCATAAATTCTTCTGCAAATTCAGGATAATTAGGTAAACTCATCAGCTCGTTGCAGGTTTCTCCAAAACTACTTAATTCGATATTTAAGTTTGGCGTAACCAGAAGTGGACTAAATGCCTCTTTCTTATTCTTTGGCTCATACATATTAACCCCTGCCAAATCGACAGCCACACTTGGATCATCCATACGTACAAATTCAGCTTTCATCATCTTATCCAGTTGATACAGATAAAAGTTGTATCGCCATATTTCATTACTACTTCTACCATTGGTGAAAATATGCGCATAATGCTCACGAACCGATTGTCGCACTTTGTTTTTGCTTTCGTTCATCTCAGAAGATCCAGCTCTTAAATCCTGAATTAAATCAGTAAGTGCTTCAGCCGCTTTTTGAGGACCGGTAATTTCCTTACCCTTCTTCCCTATTTCGGTAGAGACAATGCCACACTGCACTTTTCGTCCGGCACCTAACCTATCTTCACCGCCACTCAATACATCGGTTAAATAGTAACGCGACTCAACCTGACCTTCCTGTGCTATAAATGGCTGACCAGCAGGTGTACTTGCCAAGGCATCAAACATCTGCCCAAACACATTTCGATTGATAACAACATGTAATGTCTCACTTTCATCAGAAGCTTTCACTTCGGCAACAAAGCGATTTTTAACAATGTCGAAATTAACCTTTATGATATTCACAGCTTCATTATTGTACTCAAATGACTTACCAACAAATATCTGATTTACCACCTGCTCAATGTCTATTTTATCCATCATCTTATACGATGAGGCTAAATAGTACACTCTCTCGCTTGGCACATATTCCCAATCCAACACATCATCGAGATAATTGCCATGCTTTGCCAGAACATCCACAATGTTTTTATCTGCTGTGTAGCGATGGAATGTACGCTGGAAATTTGGACCATCCTGACTGGTCGCCTTCTCCTTACGTTCACCATGCGAATCGATGTACATCATGAAATTCTCAGGATTATCTACTCTTGTAATTCCTGCTTCTTCCTTGCTGTAGTTATGAGCTGTAAGAATGATATCTATTTTATATGGCATCTGAATTTCGCACAAACCACTTACCGTGCTACGCGAATTTAAATCGGTAACGTTACTATCGGCACTACTCTCAAATAAGTATTTATAGTATTTAATGAAATCTGGGTCAAAATCGGTTACACGCGAGAAATCACCAACTTCGGTACCAAAACCGTAGATATTTCCTTGCTTATCGCGGAATACATGGAACATATCACCCGCAATCATTTTGATGGAACGAACCCCTGGTAAATTTTGCTTCAACCATTTTAGAATTAAGGCCGCAATCATCTCTGACTTACCTACTCCGCTATCACCATCTATTTCAACCACAAATATACTTCCATCCTCCAACTCAACAGCGAATAGTGAGCCATGCTTAGGAATACCACCCATCTCCTTCACCTTTTCATTAATCATGGTCAAGCGTGGTTTCTTCACATCGCCAAAGTAATCAGCCTCCTTTTTCAAAGGTGTCACTAAAGTTTTGATGCTGCCGTTTGGCCCCTTAATATCAAAGAAGCCAACCTGAGGGAAAGAAATTACTTTTTCAGGCGCTCCCAAGAACAATAGTACATCTGGTTGAAAGTTCTGCGCCTCCTGTAACGAAATATCCTTGTATTGCATCAAACGGAAATTATCCGTCATGTATTTGATATAACCTTTCTGGAAAACAAACATTTCCTTAACCGCACCGTGTTGCAATATTTTACATCGATAATCATCCGGATCCATATTGGCCACAAATTGCGCCAAACGACGTTCAAAGAATTTCGAACTAGGCTTGGTACTTAAAGCTTTGATGTAATTATTCTTCGAATTACCATCATTCATTTCCATCAAATACTCCGAAACTTCCTCAGAACGATCAATCTTATGGAAAGGATATTCGCGCTTTTTAGCATCGGTAACAATACGTGTATGTAATTGTATTGGCTGTTCAACTGAAACAACTCCACACTTGGTCATCAGTTCATTGATCCATTTCAACGATCCATTTTCAAAAGTCTCAAGCGTTTGATCCTGCATCTCGAAGTGACGATAAAGAGACACTCCATGCTGAATCATTTCGTTAACACTTGAATTCTGACGGCTAAAATGAATCTCCACCACCTTTATTAAGGTGTGTGCATATCGTTGATAATAATCGGTTCCCTTCGAAAGATTTTGAACCCCAACAATAAAATTAACAACCTTCCGGGTTACCTCATTTAACTTCTCTTGCGATACTTTAATATCCTTTTTACGAATAATGTAGTTCATGATATCGTCAATCTCCTGAGGCAATATCTCCGTCAAAAGATTCTCAGTTATCATCTTCAATTCATCATCGCTTGTGGCATCAATCTTAGCTTGTAAATATTTAAGCTTTTCAAGAGCATGACGATAGAATGAATTTTCATGCTGCAACAGGTAGACGTACAAGACCCTCTCAGGCATCGATAAATCTTCTGACAGAACACGCTTCTTAACCGTATCAATCAATATTCCAATGGAACGAGGAAGTATTTCAATATTTACATATTCTTCATCCTGACGTAAACCTTCAAAAAACTCTAACAAGAACTTCTCAAGATCCAGCTCATTAACATTAAGGCCAGTAACCTCGGTAAACATAGCACAAGTAGTCTCTACAATCTCCTTTCTACTTGGCTCAATGCTTGGCTGCTCAAACGGCAAGTTAAAATGCAAAAGAATCTCTTGAATATGTTTCTTAAGCACCACATTCACACCTTCCAAACGCGCCACATCCATGTGGTAATCGCCGCTGGCTTTCAAAGTCAATATTTTCATCTTTGCATCAGAGAATAACAAGCGCTCCATTTCGATGAGAATTTCACGCATTGTGTTTTTCTCCTCCGGATCATCCAATACAAAGTGGTTCGGATGGAAACTCTTCTTATTATGAATGTATTTTAGGATGGTAGCCTTACTATATCGTGAGGCCACAATATTAAAATTCAAGTGCTTTATCTGAGGAATGCGCTTGTGAATTTGCGGCAAGAGGTTTTCGTATATTTTCGTAAAGGCCGAACTACGTATAAACTCTTCCACATTTCTGCAATCACCCACATCGCCAGAAAACTCAATTACCGAATTTTCGGAATCCCCAATTGTAGTAACCGTAACTCCGCTAACCTGAGGCGAAGCATGATACAAGGATCGGTTCTCATTTATCTTTAAGGAAACGTTTACCTTTTTATTAACATCCCTGATATCCTTGTAATCTTCAAATAAGCTAGACAAATATTGCTTGTCAGCCTTAGTAGCAAACATTTGATGCAATACAGTCTCACTCTCAATTTCCTTTGAAGTGGTCTTTCGCACTTCTTTAAAAGCTAACCAATTAGTCAAATAGATAATTAAGGCTGTACGAATTTCCTTTTCAAATATCTCGTAACTCAATGGAGAACCATCTAAATAACCTCCCAAAGAAAAACGCACCACTCCTGTTCGATACGGCAATACAGATATCCCTTTCTTGACAGCGATAATCTTCGAGAACTCTTCTAAATCATTAAATGTTCCGAAATTATGGAAGTGTAAATTAAACAAATAACTGCCGTCAGAATCGAGCACGGAAACATCAGCTATGGCCAACTCATTCAGTACTTCAGAAGCCACTTTTTTAGCAATCTTCAAACGTACATTTGACTCAGTGCGGAAATTTTTATTAATCCTAAACCGATTAAGTCCTTTTACCAACTCTTTGTGATAATAAACAAAGAATGGCACCTCCTTGTATTTAAAATCATCAGGCAAACCAAGAATATCTAACTTAGCCAGAGCCACCAATTCATCTAATAAATACAAGTGCAAAGGACTGCCTTCAAATTGACTTAATGGCTGCAACACCGATTTTGAGTGACTTGCTTTCTCTGTTGCACGCACCACAATAAACTGTTCAATCAACTCTTTGATCTTACTGCGAGATGCACTTTTGGGCAATTCAGACTCCATGGCATCCTTCAGCTTCTTTGCACGAATTCCAATATCTAATACACTATTCAAGAAATATAAGGAACTAGAATTTCCTTTAGCGGAGGTATTGCGTTGTTTTGCAAACTTGATAACATCAGCCATTTCCGGCGTAGCCACTATAGCTCCCAAACGATCGCCCGAGGCTGCTAAATTCTTAGTTGTTGATAGCGATGAAACAACACGAATTTTAGAATATACATTTTCGTTATTTAACACATAGCGAGATATACTCCGCCACTTAGGCATTTCACTTCCACTCGTCTTAACACTATCGGTATAGGCCTCATCTAACAACAGGGTAATTTTACTGTTGTTTACGAATTTCAAAAAGTTGATCAGACTCTCTTTGTTGAAATCTGAAAAGCCAGTTGGGTTCGAAGGATCGTTGATGATTATCGTCGTATTTTCACAGAAACGATCCCATAAATTACCACTTGCATCAAATAATTGAAGCGTATTTTTTATGCGTCCTAATTTTGCATGAATACGTTCATAGTCGATTCGCTGATCATCAAGATTTTCAATTTCAATATCGAATGGGTTAATTGAAAAATCTTCGTCAGAAAACAAATCAGTATATTCCCATGCCAATACTTTATTGTAAATAATGTAAGGCTTTGGACTTCTGTCTTTAAAGAACAGAAGGTCACGAATAATCATCTGAACATCATCTGCTATCGACGTTTTTTCAAGATTACCCAAATCACTAATAAACCCTTTCAGTATCTCTTGCTCTTCCTTGCTCTTGTTTTGATAATCCTTAAACACCCCCAGATCAATCAATACATTTCGGAATCGACCTTTGTTGTCCGACTCGTTATCAACCTTGGTAATGTACTTCTGATAAGTTTCCATAAACAAATTCACACCAAAATTCTTATGAAAATGGTTGTGAAGCGTACGCTTATAATTATCAGGAATAAAATTAATAATGGTTTTGCAGCGCGTTTGAATCTCTTGCTTGAGAGGCTTTAATTCACGTTGTTGCAAATACTCTCCATAAGTGCGCAATTGATTTCTACCACCGCCTTCAAGAATCGTCGCTATTTTTAAGTTAGGATTACTTGAATAAAAATATTGACATAACTTCTGCTCAAAACCTTCAATCAACACTTTATTCTGTTGATTACGCGCCTTCTCATCAACCGTATTCTGAATGAATACAATAAAATCGCGCAATTTCTGAAGCGAATATCGATCCTTTAATATCTGACGAGTAAACCCATCAAATTTAAATAGGTTGGTATTTTTAACAACATCATCAGTTTCTCCTAATTGCTCTTGTTTTAATTCTTTAAGTTCCGAATTGTATTCCTCTACCTTTTTCTCAAGTAAATCTTTGAATTCGGCAAGATACTTGGTGTTTACATTTTCAAGAATCAAGCGCAAGTTAAGCTGAGTATTAGCTGGAGAACCCAATTTCTTGGTATGAACTTTATTAAGCGTATTTATAATACCATTGTGAAAACTAAAAACCAGGCAAGTGTTGGAAGCTATTGATTCTGGCGAATCATCCACAATTACCAAACGCGAAAGCATAGGAAACCATTTGGATCCCGCAAACATGTTTTTACGCATGTGTTTCACCTTCACAGCAAATACACTTGAAGAGTCTTCAAGCATTAATTGAAATAAATCTTCGCCTTTTACATTCTCAACAACCTTTACACAATCACGACCAAAAACATCACCCTTTAATAAATCAATAGCAACATCTGAATTACCAGAAACCACCGTGCGAATCAGACCATTTAGGCCTTTAAAGTTAACTGCCCACTCCGTTCGGTGAAGAAAGTTATCCTTTTCGGCTTTAGTTGTATAATGCGTACTTTGGTTAATCATTTGTTCCAGGGTATCCATGAGGTAGTTCCAATGCGCCTCATCAATATCTCCAATTACGCCAATCACATCACGAAAACGCCTTAGATCCTGAAGTAAATCACCCACCACAACCTTTGATACAAAATTGATGGTTTGATCAGTAACAGGTGGCGTACCAACCGAAAAATCGTGTACTTTCAAAAGGCTAGATAACCATTTTTTCTGTTGTTTATCAAGCATATCGGCATCGATAAAACCAGCAACTTTTTGGTTAAACTTACGCTTAAGCGAGTTATAAACAAAAGCCTTTGAATCCTCGTGTGGAAACAGCATCAGTGACACATCTACATAAGATGGAATCTCTTCACGAAACTTCAATAAGTACTTTTGAATCTCAGCCTGTTGACGAGCCGGATCATTCGGTTCCTCATGGCACAATTTCACAAATGATTTAAGATTGTCAAAAATGAAATTGGGGAGTAAAACTTCTGCCCTTTCGCCCAATGCGGCATAAAGGTCGATAAATTCGCGTGCTTCCTTTCTAAGAAAGGCTTTGGGAACACCTTCTAATTGCATGATTTTAGATTAATGTTAAAATATTAATTTCCTTAATTAATAATCATCAAAAAGCTGTTGTTGGATGCGATTCAAAACAAAACCGAAGCGTTGCTTATAAAATCGTTCAAATATAAAAACATTACTTACATATCCACATGATATCCATTATAAATGTAATAATTAGAAAATTATTCTATTTTAAAAACACACAAAAAAAGCAGCTCTGTTAAAGAGCTGCCTTTGAAATATCATTTATCAATTATTCTTAACAAAGAAATTTACATTCATTTATTATTCAACAATTGTCATTTCGTCTAATAAATAACCTGCTCCCGCAAACTTGTCGACAATAAATAATACGTAGCGAATATCCAAAGAGATATTACGACACTGATCAGGGTTGAACATGAGATCGCTCATTACGCCTTCCCAGGCACGATCAAAGTTAATTCCTATTAAATGCCCTTCTGCATTCAAAACAGGACTACCCGAATTTCCACCTGTGGTATGATTAGTTGCAGCAAAACAAACAGGTACAGAACCATCCACTTCGTAACGACCATAATCCTTGTTCTTATACAATTCTTTCAATTTCGCCGGAACCCTGTAATCGTAGATATCAGGATTATCTTTTTCCATGATACCTTCAAGGCTAGTTGAATGCTTATAATAAACTGCATCTCGAGCTGTATATCCTTTTACCTGTCCGTAAGATACGCGTAAAGTAAAATTCGCATCAGGATAAAATACTTTATCTGACTCAAATTTCATCTGAGCAGCCATATAATCTTTATTCAACACAGCTAATTCACTTCGGTATTTATTAAGTTGAGGATACACCTTATCTGTATACACTGTTTCAAAACTATTATTCAGAACATAAGCAGGGTCTTTCTCTAAAGCCTTAATTGATTTGCTTGAGAAATTGTTAATGAAATCCAGCACAAGATCCTTATCATCAAATATGGATTTTTTATACAGATAATCAACATACTTCTCTACATTACCTTTGTATTTACTATTAATCAATGTATAGATTTCTGGTTGGAAAGCCTTATCAATATTACTTGCATACATACCTAGTAGTTGAGCAGAAATCTCCTTATCTAGTGGTTTATAATAGTCCTTAAAGAATCGTTCCGCTCTTTCGACTAGTTTAGCTTTTACAGCATTAGCTGCATCTTCGTTAACTTCTTCTCCTTCATAGATAGCTTTTAAAGCTTCCATCTGACTTGCCAGGTAAACTAGCTCCATACCATTTGAACGAATCATCTCACGATAATAACCGTATGTCAGATTGTAATTGGCATAATCCTTATAAATGCTTTTATATTTACTTAACAAGTCAACATATTCAGGTGCCTTAACCTTAGCCCATTTCACAAAGGCTTCTTCTTGCTTTTGCTTTTTATTAATGGCATCAAGAATTTCTAATCCGCGATTTTCGCCAATCCAGCGTTTCCAGCTATTGGAGATCCGTGCATTCTTAGCAGCATACTTAATACGTACTGCAGGGTCTGCTTCCTGGTAGCGATTCATTATATTTAACTTCTCAGTTCGTACATCAATCAACTTAGGATTAACTGTTTCTGTTAACATTTCAAGGTGGTACGATGGTACATATTGATAAGTGCTACCTGGATATCCAAATACCATTGTAAAGTCACCCTCTTGCACGCCTTTCATCGAAACAGAAAAATGTTTACCTGGCTTATAAGGCACATTGTCTGCAGAATATTCAGCGGGTTTATTGTCCTTATCGGCATAGATGCGAAACATTGAGAAATCACCAGTATGACGAGGCCACATCCAGTTATCAGTATCACCACCAAACTTACCTATGGCTGAAGGAGGAGCTCCAACCAAGCGCACATCTTTGTAGATTTCATTAACAAACAAAAAGTACTGATTGCCATGGAAAAATGGCTTTAAAACGGCTTTATAGTGTGTGTCTTTTACAGCCTCTTCTTTAATTGCTTTGATATTAGCCGCTATAACTTTATTGCGCTCCTTGTCTTCCATACCTTCAGTTGTACCTTCCAGTACCGCATCAGTAACATCATCCATGCGCTTTAAGAAAGTTACAGATAAACCAGGGTTAACCAATTCTTCTTCTTGCGACATTGCCCAAAAACCATTGGTCAAATAATCATTCTCAACCGAACTATGATATTGTATTTGTCCATAGCCACAGTGGTGGTTGGTAACAATTAATCCTTTGTCAGAAATCAACTCACCTGTACATCCTCGACCAAAAATTACCACCGCATCTTTCAAACATGCTTGGTTTACACTATACACATCTTCCGCAGTCAATTTAAAACCCATTTCCTGCATCTGCTCTATGTTATATTTCTGCAATAACATAGGAATCCACATACCTTCGTCGGCACGCGATTGTATTTGAATAATCGTTAGAGCAATAATGCTCAATACTAATTTTCTAATCATTTTGTTGACTATTTATGTATTAAAAATTTTGTAATTCCTGATATAATTTCTGAACTGGTAAACCAACCACATTAAAGTAAGAACCTTCAATACGCTCAATACCAACCATTCCAATCCATTCTTGAATTCCGTAAGCACCGGCCTTATCAAACGGTTTGTAATTGCATATATAATGATTGATTTCATCATCTGTTAAGGCCTTAAAAAAGACTTTTGTAGAAACTGAAAAACAATATTGTTTTTGTGATGAGCTTAAGGCAACTCCAGTAATTACCTCATGCTCGTTATTTGATAATGTCTGAAGCATCCTGAAAGCATCGGCCGTATCAATTGGTTTACCAAGAATTTTTCCATTACATACTACAATGGTATCGGCAGTAATAACAATGGTTTCATCATTCTTCAACTCCTCTGCATATGCTTTAGCTTTATGTTGCGCTAAAAACTCAGGCACCTCATCACTCGGCATTTCTTGGGGATACACTTCGTCCACATCCGGCTTAACCAGCACTTCAAAAGGTATATCTAACTGCTTCAACAACTCTTGTCTTCTTGGCGATTGAGATGCCAAGATTAACTTACGATTTAATACCATTTATTATTATTCTCACGAGTTAAGCCAACAAATATATAAGAAAAGAAATTTTAAGACACTGACATCAATATGCTTTGCGACATAAAATTAAAATAAACAAATTGATAGTTTAGGCAAAATATTGACCTGCCAACAATAAGAACATGATACCCAATAACATTACTAATTTGCTAATACGACTCACCCAGTGGTAATCTTTACTAGTTTTAGCGCGATACCAAAGAAATAGCAATATAAGATGTGGCAAAGTAAAACCAACTATAAAGTAGACTTTCACATAAGGAATTTCCCGAATTTCAGGAATTAAGAAATAAATTATCCATAAAATGAATAATGATGCCAACTCCATAAGAAAAACAAAAGCCTTTGTTAAAGGCATACCCAAAGCGATTGGCAGAGTCCTACAACCTACAGCTTTATCTCCTTTCAAATCTTCAGCATCTTTTATTATTTCACGCGTTAGGTTAGTTATGAAAGCAAATAAGGCAAAGCCCATTGCCCAAAACCACGCCGTTGAACACGCTTGCGTTTGCAATACCTGAACGCCATGGACACGCGATAACATAGCAAACTCAATGGACACAACCAGTAATGCAACAAGCGCAGTTAACATTGAAATAATTAAATTTCCAATTAACACGTGACGTTTAAAAGTTGTACTATAATACCAAAGTGTAATCGGTACTGCCAGATATATGAGTGCGTACACTTCTTTGCGAGCCACATAGGCCAAAAAGAAACCGATGAGAATTCCAGTAATTGAAAGCACAACGTGTAAAAATAGGGCTACTCGTCGTTTAATGACCTTCCCTACCAACACCTTTTCTGGTCGATTAATTCGATCAATTCGTATATCGAAATAATCATTAATAATGTAACCCGAAGCAGCCAATAAAACAGTAGATACAACCAATAGAATAAATCGAAAATCACTTAATACAGGCTGAAGCCCATAATGCTCAAGGATTGGAATCAACAGAGCATAGCGCAGCATAAATTGCAACAATGCAATGATCAACAAATTCTTATATCGTATCAGTCGTAAATAGGCCATATTTCACTCAGTATATTAGACCTTGAAAATACCTATTAAAATTGAATTGACCAATGCTACCAAATATAATCAAGTGCCCACTTGCCATGTGCGCGTAACACTTGTTCCATTACATCGCGAACAGCGCCCTCACCACCTTTACGGTCAGAAATATATTTACAAAGCGATTTGATTTCTTCAACAGCGTCAGCAGGACATGTTGGAATACCCACTCGTTTCATTACCGGGTAATCTGGTAAATCATCACCCATGTATAGTACCTCGTAGGCTTTTAAGCCTTGATCCTCTGCCCATTTCTCAAAAACAGGCCACTTATCCGAAATGCCCAAATATACATTCTGCACACCAAGTCCTTCGTAACGTTTACGAACAGCATCAGTTGTTCCACCGGAAATAATAGCAACAGGATACCCTAATTTTACAGCCAATTGCAGAGCAAATCCATCCTTGATATTAGCTGTACGCATTGGCTCTCCACTTACATGCATGGGTATCATTTGTGATGATAACACACCATCCACATCAAAGGCAAATGCCTTTACTTTCATCAAGTCTTCTTTAAAATTGCTCATTGTATATTTTATTTGCTGCGAATATAGTTAATTAGATTGTTAGTCCCCGTAATCATCGGGATTTGTCAGAAGGCAGTAGTTTATTAGTGTTAATTGAAGTTCAATCACCTATAAGCAAAATTATAAAAAAAACTACTGACTTCTGGCTAATTACCAACAAACTACTAAATTAAGTATGATCAAGAATTATTTTCCATTCACCATCAATATTCTTCCAGACCAAGGAAAAGTAACCATCTGCATCTCCTATTTCACGTGTTAAGTGATACTTCCCAATAAGCAACACACAATCATCGGCCAACATATTAAAATGCTCAAAGGTATATTTAAGTTCACCAATTGCGGCTGCATCAGGATACCCTTTCTTGTAATTCTTTAGTGTTTGCTCCCAGCCATTGGTTACCTTATTAATGCCCATAAACAGCATCGAATCCGATTTCCAGTAAACCTGCATATAACCTTCAAAATCACCTTTGTTCCAACAGTGGCGAGACGCTTCCATTTGCACCAGTATATTTTCTTTTACTTCTTTTGGAGGCTCACTAATTACTTTGTTATGATCCTGCTCATTGCATTGACAGGATGAAAATACAATTACAAAGCTTAATAGGAATAATTTCTGAAGATAACGCATATGTGTTTTTTAATGATTCAGGATAAAAATACAACCCACTCACTTAATTCACAATTAAGCTGAGAAAGATCATATATTCGAAAAAGCAAGTGTTTGGCCTTGGGATGCACTCAGCTTTTTGTTACATTCGACTTCTTGATTAGAAATAAAGTGAATGACTCAAATTGATTTATATAAAACGCTGGACAAACCATCGGAGGGTATATACAAGGAAAAGGGTAGTAAATTTATCGCCTATGCCTATCCTGTTTTTACCGAAGACGAAATAAAAGCCCACATTGCAGATTTAAAGAAACAATACTACGATGCCCGCCACCATTGTTATGCCTGGCAATTGGGTGCCGATGGCAAATTATTTAGGGCCAACGACGATGGCGAACCATCTGGTACAGCTGGTAAACCAATACATGGGCAAATACGTTCGCATGAGTTAAGTAATATTCTTATTGTTATTATACGGTACTTTGGCGGAACCAAACTTGGTACAAGCGGCCTCATCAGGGCCTATAGAGAAGCATCAATAGATGCCATAAACAATGGTAATATAATTGAACGAACGGTTGATGATGTTTACCGTCTCGAATTTGATTATGGTGTTATGAATGATATCATGAAGATAATGAAAGAGGAAGCTCCAAACATCATTCGGCAGGATTTTGACTTACGATGTAGTATTGAATGGAGTTGCCGTCAGCAAAATGTCGAAAGAATAAATGCTCGACTTACTAAGCTTGAGTCGGTCAATATTGAATTTCTTCGCACCACTTAATTTAATATCTTATCAAACCGATATTCAATAAGGACTTTAGAAAAATAGCTCAATTGATATAAAACAGGTAATATTTTGCAATATCCTTGTATATTGCTCTCATTAACTGTAGATAAACCATGATTAACATTTACCTAATTTCCACACTTGTAGGAAGCCTGTTATTGGCTACCTTACTTTTAATGATTGTTACCTCTTTTTACGAAGAACGACCTAAAGCTGCCAAAAAGGCAATACTAAGCTTACCAATAGCACTAATATACATCGGCTTACCT
The DNA here is from genome assembly GCF_050589805.1 of Carboxylicivirga fragile. Classification (NCBI taxonomy): domain Bacteria; kingdom Pseudomonadati; phylum Bacteroidota; class Bacteroidia; order Marinilabiliales; family Marinilabiliaceae; genus Carboxylicivirga; species Carboxylicivirga fragile. The sequence continues at coordinate 28,821 of NZ_JBNGOY010000030.1, forward strand.
TTTCTAAATCAGCCATACACATCCTATCTTTTATACTTCATTAATATCCCATTAATCATTTTTTCCTGCTACCTTTTTCTACCATCTTTTTTATTTAAAAAGAAAAAAGAAACAATAGCTATGGGGCAAATGGACGAGCGCAATATCATGTTTGCGCGAAAAGAATTAAAGCCGGAAACAGAAAGGTTCGACGACTATTATAAAGAATTTCCAGAGCATAAAGCAAGTGATGATGAGTTCAGAAAATTACCCGGTCTGCTGGGCCCAACATCTCGTTTCTCAAATCAACTTGCTTATTCGGCAACTGATTCTATTTTTAAAACGGTTGATGTTCTTCATCCCTTGGTTGATGGAGAAATTGCAGAGAAAAAAACGGATATTTCAGAAGAAAAACATGCTGAGTTTATCCAATCATGGCTAAAACATTCTGGTGCACTATCATCTGGTTTTACAACTACAAAAGATTATCATTGGTACACAACTGGTGGACGTGGTGACAGATATGGAATTAAGATTGATCCACAACATACTATTGCCATTGCATTTACAGTAGAAATGGATCAGAAGATGGTTGAAGCAGCACCACAAAGCTCCATTATAATGGAATCGGCCACGCGTTATTTACATGCTGGAATTATTGCCACACAATTGGCCGATTTTATTCGTCAGAATGGTTATGAAGCACGGGCGCACATCGATGGTAATTATCAGGTTGTGGCTCCATTGGTTGCTCGTGATGCCGGTTTAGGAGAAATTGGCCGAATGGGATTGTTAATGACACCGAGCCATGGTCCACGTGTACGCGTGGGTGTAGTTACCACCAACATGCCTTTACCTATTAGCAAAAGAAATTTTGACGATAGCATGGAAGACTTTTGCGACAAGTGTAAAAAGTGTGCAACCAACTGCCCGGCCAATGCCATCTCAGAAGATGCTAAAAAAGAAATCAACAATGTGGAGCGCTGGCAAATTAACTCGGAGGCTTGTTTTAAATACTGGTGCACAGCTGGTACAGATTGTGGTCGCTGCATGGCTACATGTCCCTACTCCCACCCCAATAACTTACTGCATAAAATGGTTAGATGGTCGATTAAATCTTTTCCTAACTTTAGGTATTGGGCTGTAAAAATGGATGATTATTTTTATGGTAAAAAAACAACAGTTGGTAAATTACCTGCCTGGCTATCGTATAAGAATAATTAAGAAATTCGTCGTTGTTTCACCTTGCTAGCTGGATTTCCTCGATATATAAAATTAGCATCTAAATCATTAGAAGCGATGCTATGCACTGATAAAATTGACTGATTGTGACAGGTCACTCCGCCTGTCACCATACTTTTGGCGCCCAACCAAACACCATCCTCAAGTATTATTGGAGCAACCATTAAATCGAAAGTTTCACTTTTATAATCATGATTCCCAATCAAGAGCATTGCTTCTTGCGATAGGCAGCAATTAGACCCAATCGTTACCTTATCAAGGTTGTCGATCCATACTTTCTCACCAATCCAGGTATAATTACCAATGGTTAGATTCCATGGGTATTTAATATTCACCGAAGGCTTTATTACCACACCCTTTCCAATTCTTGCTCCAAACAATCTTAACAACCTTACCTTTAAACCTGAAAAAGGGTTAAGTGGATTGATGAAAAAAAGTGCATTAGTTACAAACCATGCAGTCCGTTTCAAAGCACCTGCTCCTTCGTTGAACCAACTATTATTATATCTTGATAAATCTACTTGCGACATGAACTCTTATTGGTATTTAAACTCTAATGTAAATATAAATTGCTTTTAAAAAACAAAAAGACCACGAATTCCACAAATTAACACAAATTGTTCCGCTCGGCGGAACACAAAATCTGTATAATCATTGTAATCTGTGATTAAAAAATAATATTGTAAATATTAAATCCTTAAAGGCTATACCCTTCACAATTACATCCTCTTTTAACTATCAATAAAGAATGGGCTACAAATTGCAGCCCATTTCATACATCTAAATATAATTTAAATCACTAATTATAGCTGAACCATCGTATCGTCTTTGGTTTGCGCATCAACCACCGTTATGGCTGCCATATCGACTATTTCACGCACACTACTCTGCATTTGAAGTACATGAATAGGCTTTTTAATACCAAGAAGAATAGGTCCAATGATCTCAACCTGTCCCAATTGTTGCATCATTTTGTAGGCAATATTACCAGCACTCAAACTTGGGAACACAATTGTATTCACATCGCGCTTACCCAATTTTGAAAATGGAAATTTCTTATTTCTTAATTCAGCATTAAAGGCATAATTAGCTTGCATTTCTCCATCCACAGCCAAATCTGGATAATTCTGATGTAGATATTCTACTGCCTTCCGCACTCTTAAAGGACTTCCAATACGTGTTGAACCAAAGTTAGAGTATGAAACTAATGCAACAACTGGATCAATGTTAAACTTCCGTACTTCGTTGGCAGTTAACAGAGTTGTATCAGCTAAAGTACGTGATGATGGCTGACCATTTACGGTAGTATCTGCAAAAAAGTAAGGACCATTCTTCGTCATCACAATATACATACCTGCAATGTGATTCAGCGTATTATTGGAGCCAACTATCTGAATGGCAGGTTTAATTGTATCAACATACTTATTAGCAAATCCACCTAAAAAGCCATCAGCTTCTCCCGACTCTACCATCATAATACCAAAATGGTTTCGATCATTCATCTTACGACAGGCATCTTCCATATTCAAACCCTTACGCATGCGCTTCTCAAATAACAACTTAGCATAGCGCTCACGACGCTCGGCTTGCTCCTTTTCTTTTACATCAATAATTTGAAGATCAGAAATATCAATCTGATTCTCCTCAGCAATTTTAACAATATTGGTTCTATCCCCTAATAAGATAGGAATAGCAATACCTTCGTTACGAACTACGTCAACAGCCTTCAGCACTTTAAAATGATCAGCATCACAGAATATAATGCGCTTTGGATCCGACTTGGCTTTTACACGCACATCACGCACCAATTTATTATAGGTACCCATGCGTTTTTCTAACTCAATCTTATAGGCATCCCAATCTTTTATTTCCTGACGCGCCACACCCGTTTCGATGGCTGATTTAGCAACAGCAGGAGCGACTACCGTAATTAAACGTGGATCAACCGGTTTAGGTATTAAGTAGTCTTTACCAAACATTAAGTTCTGACTCTTATAGGCGGCATTTACTTTATCAGGCACATCTTCTTTTGCTAATTCAGCTAAAGCATAAACAGCCGCCTTTTTCATATCCTCGGTAATTGCCTTGGCCCTAACATCTAATGCGCCTCTGAAAATAAATGGAAAACCTAATACATTATTAATCTGGTTCGGATAATCAGAACGACCAGTAGCCATAATTACATCCTCGCGAGCAGCTATAGCATCTTCATAGCTTATTTCAGGAACAGGATTAGCCAAAGCAAAAACAATAGGATCGTTATTCATTGAACGTACCATTTCTTTGGTAAGAATGTTACCCTTCGATAATCCTAAAAACACATCAGCTCCATTGATTACTTCTTCCAAGGTACTTAGGTCACTTTCTTGTGCAAACTCAACTTTATATTTATTAAGATCCGTACGTTTGGTAGTCATCAAACCCTTACTGTCCAACATGTATACATTTTTAGGATCAGCTCCTAAACTCATGTACAATTTAGTACACATAATGGCAGATGCACCAGCCCCATTTACAACAATTTTAACTTTAGTAATATCTTTACCAACTACGTCAAGCGCATTAATTAAACCTGCTGCTGAAATAATAGCCGTACCATGTTGGTCATCATGAAATACTGGAATATCTAATTCTTCTTGCAAACGCCTTTCAACTTCAAAGCACTCAGGAGCCTTAATATCTTCCAGGTTAATACCTCCAAAGGTTGGAGCAATGGCTTTGATAATCTTTACTAATTCGTCAACATTCGTCTCATCAACTTCAATGTCGAACACATCAACATCGGCGAAAACTTTAAATAATAATCCTTTACCTTCCATCACTGGTTTTCCAGCAAGTGCTCCAATATTTCCAAGACCAAGTACGGCTGTACCATTAGAAATGACACCAACTAAATTACCTTTTGCCGTATAACGATAAGCGTCTTCAGGGTTCTTCTCTATTTCGAGGCAGGGCTCTGCCACTCCAGGCGAATACGCCAATGATAAATCTAGCTGAGTACTGTAGGGTTTGGTTGGGACTACTTCAATTTTTCCCGGCTTACCATTTTCATGATAATCAAGGGCATCTTGTTTTGTGAATGAGGCCATAACACTTTTAATTTTGGTTAATTTATTGGTTAATGTACCAACAAAGGTCTAGATAGTTTTTTTTATATAAAGTGACTTTTATCGCAAATAATCAAATTTGCAAGTATTTTCAATAAGCAATTTAAGCATAAGAAATACCATTTTCCATCTTTTACACAGAAAGAAATCACACCTAATAAGAAAAAAAAATGCTTATAATTGTTCATTCGAAAAATCAAGAACTCAAAAACAAAAGATAAACAATGCAATCATTAATAGGTCCCAATCAGCATTTCGTAGTACTAACAGTGGTATTCGCCGCTGCCGCTTTTGGCATATGGTCGGAACATAAAAAATGGTTTGGTAAAATATCTGGCATATTGGTTACCATGATATCTATGTCGCTACTTGCTATGGCTGGTGTAGTGCCAGTTGGTTCGGGCACCGAGGTATCTGTTCCGGTGTACGATATGGTTTTCACCTACTTTGTGCCCATTTCAATTCCCTTATTACTAATCAGTTCTAACATCACTAAAATAATAAAGGAAAGTGGTAAATTATTAATCGCATTCGTCATTGGTGCCATAGGGGTAGTTATTGGCTGCTTTATAGCCTATTATATTATTGATCTCGGAGAGGACTCAGGAAATACAGCTGGTGTAATAGCGGCGACTTTGGTAGGCGGAAGTATCAACTTTGTAGCTACCGGAGAAGTCCTTAATTTTAGCACCAACCCTTATTTCTCGGCAACCATCGCTGTTGACAATTTTGTTGCTAATCTGTATATCCTATTTCTATTTTTGGTTCCTGCACTTGGTTTCCTAAAGCGTTTTTTCAAACCTCAAGAATCAAATACTAAAACTGAAAATACCGTAATTGAAGGAGAAAAAGAAACCAAAATAACGATGGAACGGTTTGCCATTGTGCTTTTAATTGCGGTAGGCATAGCTGCTTTAGGAAAATTCATTGCCCCTTATCTACAGGAGGCTCTCAACACGCCTCTAAACCTAAGCATCCTCATAATTACCGTTTTATCATTACTACTAGCTAATTTATTTCCAAAAAAATTACAATTGCTCGAGAACACTTCTTTTTCGATTGGCTTGTGGTTGATGTATGCCTTTTTAGCGGTGATAGGTGCCTCAACCAATCTTCAGGAAGTACTTAAGGTAGGTCCAAACTTATTCCTTTTTTACATGATCATTATGGTGTTTCATTTCACATTCCTGTTGGGAACCGCAAAACTATTTAAACTGAATATGTTTGAAGTTATCATATCTTCGGCAGCCAATATTATGGGGCCATCGGTTGCTGCACCCATGGCAGCCTCATTGGGGCAAAAGAAAATGGTAACACCAGCTATATTGGTAGGTATACTTGGCTATGTAATTGGAACCTTTATAGGTGTTAGTATAGCCATTGCTTTAACGTAAAATAAAAGAAAGAGGGATCTCTCGTTAGAAATCCCTCTTTGCAAATAATCTTACTATTTGTTTAAACCTTTAGTCCTAATTTATTAAATAGTAACACCTAATTTTATTTAATATCCCACCATAGGCGAGTTTCATATTCATCAGAACCTCCATTTAACATATCAGCAGCAGCTTTAACATTAGCTTCATTGATAATCCACTCTCTTGATGAAAATTTCAAGCGCATTGGAATGTCTGCTTCGGTTTTTCCCGTAGGAACATTAAAAGTTGGCGAATCTAAGCGACGTGCTTCAGCCCAAGCTTCTCCACCTTGAAGAAATAAAGCAATCCACTTTTCACGACCAATTCGTTCTAACTTAGCATCAAGTCCAGTAACTTGATCTAAGTCAACACTCGGAAGTGCTAAATATGTATCGATATCAGTTTGTACATCCTCAATCTCTAAGAAATCAGCATAATATTGTACACTTGATTGAATCGCATTATTATAATGTGTTGTGGCATCACCAGTATTAGGATAGTTACGCAAGGCAGCTTCTGACAAAAAGAATTCTACCTCAGCATGATCAATAAAAATTCCAGGAAGATCTTCAGGTCCACCACCATACCAATAACCATTATTCTTATAATTCTTAAAAGCAATCAAATCATAATTAATATTCGCATATCTCCACCACGTACCTGTCTCACCGTATGGTAAACCTGAATAATACCATGGGCCACCAAAGTACATATATATGCGAGGATCATCATTACCAGCCATAATATCATAAATCGTGTTACTGGCAACAACTCCTGGAGTCCATCCATCTAATACATTTTCGAAAAACATATTAGCAGATGGAGAATCTTTATATTTTAACATGGCGTTTTCATCATTAGAATCTATAACTCCACCATTAGCTGGATCAATTGCCATCGCAACATATTGACGTGATAACGTTTCATCAACATCAGAAACACGCATAGCTAAACGTAAAAGCATTGAATTAGCAAACTTTCTCCAAGCAGTTATATCACCACCATATATTAGGTCCTGTGATCCTAAAGCCATATTAATTTCAGGATTTGAAACGCCAGTTACTGCGCTAGATAATTGTGTTAATAATGACACATAAATATCTCGTTGACTGTCGTAAGCTGGCGTTGGATCGTTCTGAAGATCAAAGCCATTTGAATAGGTTGCAGGCCCATTAACATCTGTGATATTTTGCATACAAAAAGCCTCAAGTGTCATAAGAATCAAATTCCACCCCTCTTTTTGTTCTTTTGAAAAAACCTCTTCATCGGCTTCATCAATCATACTATTCATTTCACGAATATTGGCAATTGCCATATAAAACTCACCAATATTACGATCCAACATTCCGTCACGAAACTTATAATTACTTTCCTCTGCGTATGAAGGCTGTGAAAAATGCTGACATAATACACCCGTTACAATATCGTTAACATCATTATTAAAATAATGATTCATTGCGATGGATTGAGCTGTAGGTAATAAGTATTTTGGATGAACGACCTTTGTACTTTTGGTATTATCATTTATCGTCTCAAAATCTTGAGTACAGCTAAACAAGCCTAAGAGCATGAAAGCAACTACCAAGTTTTTAATGTTTATATATTGTTTCATCATGTTAATTTTATTTTTTTTGAATTCACTGTTATTTAAAATTATACTAACAGGGATTTCCTTTATATCTCTATGTTTTAAACTTTCTGAATCAGAGATTAAAATCCTATTTTCAAATTAAAAGCAAATGTGCGTGAAGTAGGCATAGTTCCTATATCCAGCCCTTGCACATTACCCGAACCATACGTTAACTCAGGATCAATATGATCAATATTACGATGTAAGATTGCCAGGTTACGACCACTAACTCCAAGTGATAAATTACTCAAACGTAATTTTGAACAAAAAGCCTGTGGTACTGAATATGATAAACTCACCTCACGAAGCTTAACGTACGAAGCATCAAATACAGAAGCCGCTTCAGGATTATTTCCAGAGTCCGCTGCATCCTTAATTGTTACACGCATATCATTAGGTGTACCATCAGCTTTAACACCAGCTACTATTACACCACCAGAAGTATTATCATCTGTCAATGGATCACGTTTGGGATTACCCAAATCATTTAATCCAACAGTATTCTCAAGAATACCAGTTTGTGTTCCCCAATAATCTGTTAGCGAGAATAAGCTACCACCTTGTTTAATATCAATTAAAGCGCTTAACGACCAAGCTTTATATTGGAAGCTATTATTAATACCTGCTCTCCAGTCCGGAGCTACTTTGCCTAATATCTGGTTGTCGTCTGATTGCATATAAAAACCATCTTCATCAACCATTTTGTTACCATTCTCATCGTATACAAAATCAGTTCCGACCAACACAGGATATGGCTGTCCTACGCGGGCTGCAACAGCTACGTGATTACTATTTAATACATGAGAATCAATTCCTGGAGCCAATGATTTAATTTCATCCTCATATTGCGAGAATGTAATATTCATAGTCCAATTAAAATTATTAGTACGTACAGGCACAGCGAACATATCCATTTCGTATCCCCACACATCGCGTTGTCCAGCATTCATATACTGCGAATAATATCCAGTTCCTACACTTACTGACCCTGGAATTATCTGGTCCTTTGTTACTTTATTAAAATAGCTAAAATCCAAACCTAAACGATTATTTAAAACTTTTAAGTCAAATCCTAACTCCCATGAGTCTGACATTTCAGGCCTCAACTCTGGGTTGTTCTTTGTTGATCGACGACCATATCTAAAGGTATCTTCACCATTAAAATTACCATAGTTATAATAAGTATCGTAAGTACTTGCGAAAGGAGCATCGTTACCTACACGAGCCCAGTTTGCACGTAACTTGGCAAAACTTAACCATGAGGCATCAACCGCCTCACTAACAATCCAACTTCCCGAAACACTTGGGTAGAAGTATGAATTATTGGCATCAGGCAAGGTACTTGACCAATCGTTACGCATACTTAGATCTAAATAATACTGGTTTTTATAACCGATTGAAGCTGTCCCAAAAACACTATTAACACGGCGTCCCCACTTTCCATCAGTAGCTCCAATTTCAGGACTTCGACTATTGTGAATTGTGTACAGGTCATCTATTTCGATTCCATTGGCAGTATTAACGCCTAAAGTTTCATTGGTGTTATCGCGACGACTTGTCCCTAACATTGCTGTTACATTTAGATCGCCGAAGGTTTTGTTGAAATTCAACATAGCGTCATAGTTACGCTCTGTTGCTATTTTCATATACTTACTGTAGTAACTCTGAGCAAATGAACCATTTGCTATACGTGTCTCAATCTGAAAATCGTAATGATCTAAAGTAGCTCGCCCTAAAACACTTAACCAATCGGTTATCTTATAATCGACTTGCCAGCTACCAATTGTACGATTACGCTCATCTTCTGGGTAGTTTTTATTAACCATCCAATAAGGATTATCCCAATAATTTGGGGTTGCGTTATCCCAACCTTGTCTATTCCAGGTTTTCTGTTCTCCATTATCTGATCGAGCATAATTAGCCAATCTTTCATAGTCAACATTGGTTTGCATCCACATACCAGCTGATGCCATAAACGAACGAGCCGTTTTCCAGTCATAACCTGTACCTGGACGGTTCTTTGCCTTAGTGTTAGTCCATGAACCATTAACAGTTGTAGACAAACGATCAGTTAGTTCTAATGTACCATTAAACTGAAATGTATTACGAATCAATTCTGAATTAGGTACTGTTCCTGCTTGGTTCATATTGGTATATGATGCACGGAAATTACCTTTGTCATAGGCTCCGTCCAAGGCAACATTATTGTTATACATAACACCTGTTTCGAAAAAGGCTTCAGGACCATTTTCCGCAGCTTTCCATGAACGAGGAGTTAAATAATTTGCCTCATCACTTGGATCAAACGCATCCCAATGTAATACCTTTACCGAAGGATCGAACTTTGGTCCCCATGACTCATCTGTTCCATAATCAACCAATTGATATTCGGTACCATTTATCTCCTGAGTATCAAACGAACCACTCGTTCCATTATCCCAGTCCCAGCCACCGCCACCATACTCTCGTTGGTAGGTTGGTAAAGTTGCTTTATTAATCTTCTCAAAAGTTACACTTGAGTTAATTGAAACTCCAACACGGTCTTTTGACGAACCTTTTTTGGTGGTGATTAAAATTACTCCATTAGCACCGCGACTACCATAAAGAGCAGTTGCAGAAGCACCTTTTAATACCGAAATATCAGCAATATCATTTGGGTTGATATCCGAAGCCATGTTACCAAAATCATAACCACCTGCGCCTCTATTAGTTTCACCAGAATTAACAGATGCATTAGAGACTGGGATACCATCAATTACATAAAGTGCCTGGTTACTACCAGTTATACTTGAACCACCACGTATAACAGCATTGGTTGAACCACCCATGTTACCCGAAGCAGTAATATTAACACCGGCAACACGACCGGATAATGCTGAAGTAAAGTTGGTTGATTGAACTTTAGTTAATTCTTCACCAGCTACTTTCGAAACAGCATAACCAAGTGATTTTTCTTCACGTTTAATACCAAGAGCAGTTACAATAACCTCATCAATACTTTCGGTATCAGCAATTAATGTTACATCAATTACTGTTTTTCCATCAACAGCAACATCTTGTTTTTTATATCCAATAAATGAGAATGTTACAGTAGCATTGGAAGAACTTAATTGGATATCAAATTTTCCATCTAAGTCGGTAATTACACCATTGGTTGGATTTGATTTCTCAAATACATTTACCCCTGGAATTACTTCTCCATTTGAATCAGTAACGACCCCTTGCAAACGAACTTCTTGCTGTTGCTGTGTATTTACCACCTGAGGATTCATGCTACTTGGCGATAAGATTATTTGTTTGTCCATCAAAATATAATCCACATCGTCCTGATCAAACACTTGATCAAGAATATCAACTATCTTTTGTTCCTTTGCCTGAACATCAACTTTTCTTTCAACATCAACTAACTGATTGTTGTACACAAAAAAGAATTCAGAATTTTCTTCGATTTCAAGTAGCACTTCTTTAACCAATGCATCTTTCATCTCTACCGTTACTCTGGCATTCTGTGAATACGAACTGGAAGCAAGTGCGTTAAAACCGGCTAAGATTAATAAACCTAGAGTTAATCGCATAGTGAGAGTTAGTTTTCTGAGAAAAAACCATGAAGGACTTTTTCTCAAGTTGCCAATTTTTTTCATAAATTTGTATTGTTTAAATGAAACTTTAAATATTGCCTGTCTCCAAACAGGCTTATTAACAGGAAAGTGCTCCAACACTTTCCTGTTTTTTTATTTTATTATTACTTCACGTTTATTAAAAGATCCGTCCGCTCTTTTAGTTCCTTGTTTAATTTCATACTGTATTGGTGATGAGGTTACCAATATTTTTAAAAACTGATCCAGGGTTTCGTACATAAAAGTACCGGTTATGCGATACTGAAGTACTTTATTATTTGAGATAGAATAGTTCACATTATATCGTCTTGCCATACGTCTTAAAACAGAATCAAAAGGTTCATCAACGCACACCATCTTACCATCCTTCCAGGCTGCAAAGCGCTCAATATGTACATCCTTATTTAAATATAATTTGTTAGCACTCTTGATAAAACGCCCATACTGATTCGGAACAATTGAAGACAGTTCCTTCATTTTGCCATCCTTGTATTGACCAAGCACTACACTACCTTCTAATAAGGCAACAGAAACTTCCGGATCATTGTTATAAGCTGAAACGTTAAATGTGGTTCCTAATACTTTAACGTCAATGCCATTTGTATTTACAATAAACGGTTTCAATTTATTCTGATGCACCTCAAAGAGTGCTTCTCCGCTTAACTCGACATGCCTCTGTCCTCCTTTAAAAGTGGAAGGGTATTTTATTTCGGTACCTGAATTTAACCACACTTTTGAACCATCAGGTAACACTAATTCACTTTGCACTCCATATGGTACTTTCATCGATAACATGGTTCCTGATGATGCTTGTGTTTGAATCATCTTATACCCTAACAATAACAATAAAGGGAGAAGTAGAATTGCCGCAGCTTTTGAAAAACTCTTGTAAAACTTGAAAAAAGGTGAAACAGTTGGCTCCTTAAGATTTATTTCATGATGTATCTTATGCAGTACAGCATCAAAATCTTTATGCTTACAATCTATCTTACTTTCTGAGCTGGCAACCCAGTGTTGCCTCATAAGCTCTTTCAACTGATTTGAGTTATTGCTATCACGTAAGATTTGAAGCACCTCTTTCAATTCTTCCTTCGAACAATTACCGTGTATATATTTATTTAAAACTTCCTTCATATTTCGATATCTATAGGTAATAACGATTTAATGATGCATTCCCCCCAATGCTTTTTTGCTTTTTTTTACAAAAATTCACACCTGCGGGCACAAAACAACTACAAAGCACTCACTATCTGCCAACTACAGACCGCACTCAAAAACAATAAAATGGATTTATCTCAAAAATTAGATAACAACTATACTATAAATAGATAATAAAACAAGGTACTGAGAACACCTGATTGCCCAAGGTGCTCCCTAAGAAAGGATAATGCCAATGTCATATGGTTCTCAACTGTTTTCTCTGAAATACCCTTAATTTCAGCTATTTCTTTATTGCTTAAACCTTTTTTACGGCTTAGAATAAATATTTCACGACGTTTCTCTGGTAATTGAGGTATGAGTGCTTCGTACTTTTCTTGCAGAAAATCAAAATCAGATAACTCTTCAGCACCACTATTGTTTGACATTGTAACGCTTCCAAGGTAGCTCAAGTATTTCTTTTCGGTAGAACGTTTTCGAAATAAAGATAGAATGGCATTTTTAGTAACAGTAAAAATTAATGCATCTAAGCGGGTATCATCCTTTAAGGTTTTGCGTGATTCCCACAGTTTAATAAACGCTTCCTGAACAATATCCATGGCATCATCCTCATCTTTCAAATAAGACAAGGCAAAACCATAAATACGCTCGTGATACATGCCATAAACGGTATCCAGAGATTTTTTATTACCGCTGCGCAAACCATCACAAAGAATTTCGTTATTAACAACCATGATTTTAAAATTATCCTTCCAGAGACTTTTTTAATTGTTTGCCGACAAGCAACTGGATTTGCAATATTAACAATTTTTAAGAAACACAAAAATAATATGTGTCAACTTTTCCTCCTTCTTTCAAATTGTTCATTATTTACACTGAAAATAAATAACCCCAAGCGAATATATCACTTGGGGTTATAAAATATCGTTAAACGACTTTCTTTTCCTATAAATTACGGAAAAGGTAATCAGCTTTCATCTTATATAAATGTGGGCGAACGTTGCCACCATAAATACTATGATTACGGTTTGGATAAGCAAACATATCAAATTGTTTGCCTGCCTGAACCAAACGATCAACATATTCCATCACATTCTGAAAATGTACATTATCATCGGCTGTACCATGAATTAAAAACAAGCGCCCAGTTAAATTATCCACGTGATTAATTGGACTATTGTCGTCGTACCCTTTGGCATTTTCCTGTGGACGACGCATGTAACGTTCGGTATAAACTGAATCGTAATAACGCCAGTTTGTTACCGGAGCAACCGCAATTCCAACCTTAAATACATCTGATTTACTCAAGCAAAGCGACGACATAAATCCACCATAACTCCACCCCCATATACCAATACGTGAAGCATCAACATAACTTAATCCGCCGAGGTATTTAGCAGCCTCAATCTGATCATCAGACTCTAATTTACCAAGGTTCATATAAGTAGCTTTCCGGAAAGCTTCACCTCGGGCACCAGTGCCACGTGCATCAACACAAGCTACCATGTAATCATTGGCTGCCAAATATTGCTCCCAACCTATTCCCCAACGATCCATTACTTGCTGAGAATTGGGGCCGCTATACTGTGTCATCAAAACCGGATATTCCTTATTGGCATCAAAATTTAGCGGCTTCACCATCCAACCGTTCAACTCAACTCCTTCAGAAGTGGTAAACGAAAAGAATTCCTTAGGACTAATGGCCATTCCATCTACTGTCGCTTTTAAATCTTTATTATCCTCCAATACACGAATTTGCTTACCTGTACCGTCGTGAAGTGTCACTAAAGTAGGTGTAGTGGTATTTGAAAAGTAATTGATATAATATTTAAAGCCTTTACTAAAAGTCGCTCTATTAGAACCTTCAAGTGTTGAAAACAACTTCTTCTTTTTTCCATCGGCTCTTACAGCATACACCTCACGTTGCATGGGAGATTTAGCCGCTGCCTGGTAATAGAACAAACGGGTTTTAGAATTATAACCTAAATAATCTGTAACATCCCACTCGCCCTTTGTAATCTGAGCTACTTCAGCGCCAGCCATAGTATACATGTAAATGTGGTTGAAACCATCCATTTCTCCCACATAAACAAAATGTTTGGCATCGTCTAAAAACTGCAGATTATCCAGTACATCTTGCTCAATGTAAAACTCGTTACGATCGGTAAAAATGGTATTACAAACTCCCGAGGCAGTATTAGCAATCATTAAATCCAATTGATTTTGGTGGCGATTCATTTTGATGACACCTAACTTTCCTTCAGTTTTTGTAAATCGAACCCGTGGAATATAGATATCTGTTTCGGTTCCGATATTCATGGTTTTAGTGGTACGATTTTTAATATTAAAAACGTGAACGCTAACAATCGAATTATCCTCTCCGGCCTTTGGGTATTTAAAACGTTGCTGATCGGGGTATAATTTATTTTCCTCTCTATTGGGGAACGAAGCCTGATAAACCGGAAATGAAAACTCTTTCACTTTCGACTCATCCGAGCGCACAAAAGCTATTTCTTTACTATCAATCGACCAATCGTAAGCCTTGCTATTGCCAAATTCTTCTTCGTACACCCAATCGCTCATACCATTAATAATAGCATTGTATTCACCATCTTTGGTAATTGCACTTTCGGTTCCAAACTTAAGTTTTTTCAGAAATAAATCATTATCACGAACAAATGCTACCATTTCACCGTTCGGAGAAAAAGACGCAACTTGCTGTTTACCATTTTCTGACAAGGGTGTTAATTCCTTATGTTCCAAATCATACACATAATAATCTGCCTTAAACGAATGACGATATACTCTTTCACTATTGGTATAAAACAAAACCTTTGATTCATCGGCGTTAAGTTCATAACCTTGAATACGTTCAACCGGACAATCTTCTACCGTAGATAAATCAAGAATTGTAGCCACTTTATCACCCGATGAATACTTGTACTTTTCAATCCGAGTTCCTTGTTCCAAAGTAGTAAAATGAACACCATCGTTCATTGAACTAAGCCCATAAACCGATTTTGCATAGAAGGTTCCCAAAGAGGTTACATCTTCGAGTGATACGGTTTTCTTTTGTGCATGCATTGTCATTGGTAACACCAATAACACCATGATATAAAATAACTTTTGCATATAATAAGTGTTTTAATTTCTAGCTATAAAAGTAACAGAGTTCAAAGCTAAAACAAATGCTGGTGACAAAACAATGGCAAATGACAGTATTTCATTTTTTTGTATCCCGCATTGAAAAACAAGGCATAAAAGTATTATTTACACTTATACATTAAGGTATTTCAAGAAAAGAGATTAATTTAGCAGATCTATTAAAAACAACATAAAATCACACTATGACTGCTAAGGGACACCCCAAAGCTATTACTCGATTATTGCTACACCTTCATCCTAAAAAAGTGAATGTTCAAGCCATTAAATTTAACCGCACTTTTGGCTTGGGTGGCATAGCTGCACTTTTATTCGTTTTACTTTTCATTAGCGGAATGTTACTGCGTTTTGCCTATGTACCTTCCGTAAAAGGTGCTTACGACTCAATCGTTGACCTTCAGGAAAACATCTTGTTTGGCTCAATACTGCGAAATCTTCATTATTGGAGTGGCATGCTATTAGTAGTGGTTTCATTCCTTCATGTATTAAGGGTTTTTTATTCGCAATCCATCTATCATGAGCGACGTAAAAACTGGCTATATGGCTTAATCATTATGTTTTTGGTAGTTTTCTCCAATTTCACTGGTTATCTCTTACCTTGGGATCAATTGGCTTTTTGGGCTGTCACCATCATGACCAATATGCTTAGCTACATTCCTTTTATTGGTGACGCTTTGGCTGATATGGTAAGAGGTGGAAATGAAGTTAGCGAAACAACCTTACTGCGCTTCTATCATTTTCATACAGGCTTATTACCTTTATTGATGGCATTTCTTCTTTCCGTTCATTTTTGGTTGGTACGTAAATCAAAAGGCGTAACTGTTCAGAAAATGGAAGAAAAACAAATGGTAGATACCAATCCTAATCTGATATACAAAGAAATATTTACCGCGCTCATTGTGATTGTGGCACTTCTCTTGTTTTCAATGCTTGTGAATGCTCCACTACTGGAAAAAGCAAATCCATTAATTAGTCCAAATCCAAGCAAAGCGCCCTGGTATTTTATGGGTTTTCAAGAATTACTTTTACACATCCATCCGGGTTTCGGAATATTTGTAATACCCGTATTGGTAACTACTTTCTTCATTTACATTCCTAACATCAAATATCCGAATTTAAATGTGGGGCAATGGTTTAATTCTGAGAAAGGAAAAAAGCTAACTATCCTTTCACTTATCTTTTCCTTAGTATTAACCATTGCGGTTATTCTAACAAGTGAGTTCTTTTTAGATTTACGCAATTGGATGCCAAACATTCCAGTTCTGATTAGTACTGGTCTCTTATTACTTTTACTCTACTTTATTCCAGCAGCAGCTTTTCTTTTCTACCTAAAATCGAACCAAAAAGCTGAGAAGATTGATTTAGTAATGGCCTTATTCACAATTATAATAACAGCATACATCGTGATGACAATAATAGGAAGTTTATTCAGAGGTGAAGGAATGCATCTTTTTGCTTAATGTGAGAGAATTATGGTTTTTAAGAAAATAAAATTTAATCGTCGTACATTTATAAAGAGAGCCATTTACGCGGCTCTTTCAATCGAGGTACTCTATGTATTTACCAGATTATTAAATAAGAATAATCAATCGGATAAGGAAAATGGACTGTATGACGCAGGCAACATCAACTTTTTTGAGAATGATAAGGTATACCCCTTCAGCAAAGGTCATTTCTATTTATCACGATTTAAAGATGGTGGTTTATTAGCTATCTCAACCAAGTGTACACATTTAGGCTGCACCATTCAATTCAATAATAACAAAGATAAATTTGTTTGTCCATGTCACGCATCGGCCTTTACAAAAAATGGTGAAGTACTATCGCCACCGGCTACTCGTGCCCTTGATATTTACCCGATTACTATTATTGACAATAAGGTAATGGTAAATACCAGTAAAGCCATAAGAAGAAATAAATACGATGCGTCGCAATTAACATATGTATAAATGATGGATACCCAAAAATATTCCAAGGCATCAAGCATTCTACTCATTGTGGTTATTTTGCTTCTACCAGCTTATTTGTTGATAAAGACTTATGGCGTACATGGTGAGGAGAATGCAAGCGTAGAGCCACAGTTTACCGGAAAAGAGAGTTGTGTGGAATGTCACCTCACAGAATACAATGATTGGATGGGTTCGCACCACGAACGTGCCATGGATTATGCCACAGAAACAACAGTTCTTGGCGATTTTAACAACGTGGAATTTGAAGCATTGGGAATGACGCACAAATTCTTTATGCAGGACGGTAAATTCATGGTTAATACCGACGGAGCTGATGGTACAATGCAAGATTTTGAAATAAAATTTGTATTTGGCGTAACACCACTTCAGCAGTACCTGGTAGAATTTGAAGGTGGGCGACTGCAAACCTTGGCTCTTACTTGGAACTGTTTGAAAAATGAATGGTATCATATGGCTGCCCATGTTTATGAAGGACAAAATATTGAGCATGGCAATTGGTTGCATTGGACCAATCAGGCTCAAAACTGGAACAGTATGTGTGCCGATTGCCATTCAACCAACCTCATAAAAGGATACGATCATAAAACTGATACCTATAATACAACTTGGTCAGAAATAAATGTAAGTTGCGAAGCTTGCCATGGCCCAGGATCAGAGCACTTGGCTTGGGCTGATTTACCCGACTATGCGCGAGAAGATATCGAGAATTACGGACTTGTTGTGAAAACCAGTGGAATTGATCACGTACAGTATGTGAATAATTGCGTACGTTGCCATTCACGACGTTCTTCCTTACAGGATTTTGACCATTCCAGCGAAAGTATTTACGATCATGTTATTCCTAACCTGCCAGAACATCCAACCTGGCACATTGATGGCCAAATTCAGGACGAGGATTACGTGTACGCCTCATTTATCCAAAGTAAAATGTACATGAAAGAGGTACAATGCAACGATTGCCATAATGTACACAGTGGTAAACTATTGTATGGTACTGATTATAATAAACTGTGTGCCCAATGCCATGTATCCGATATTTACGATAGTCCTACACATCATTTTCATAAGGAAGCAGGTATGCCTGGCAAAAGTGTGATTTCAGATTCGAACATAGAAATGGAGGTAGGCTCAGGCACGCTTTGCATCAATTGTCATATGCACGGTCAGTTATATATGGGGGTAGATTATCGTCGCGATCATAGTTTCCGTATTCCTCGACCAGATATGTCGATTAAATACGGCACACCAAATGCCTGTAATCAATGTCATACCAACGAAAGTAATGAATGGTCGGAAAAACATATTACGAATTGGTTTGGAAAGAGTCGTCGCTTTCATTTTGCAGAAGCTTTTTCTGGCGCAGTAAACGAAAACGTAGTGGCCGTAGATCAATTACAGGACATTGCCAAAAATGAATTGTATCCTCCAAGCATCCGTGGATTAGCACTTCAACACATGGGTACCTTTTTTCAGGATTCACTCAGAACAATTGTTGATGACTATACTTCTAACCTCGATCCTACAATTCGTTTGGCAGCCATACGTGCTAATCAAGTGGTTGAGCCTTCTGACATCCAACGCTTATTACCATTATTAAACGATGAAACCAAGGCTGTAAGAACCGAAGCGGCACGTTTGTTATCTACTGTTGGTTTAGATCAAATACCAGACAATTATAAAGGTATTTATGAAAAAGTGTACAAAGAGTATGAAAACATACTGATCTATAGTTCTGATTTCCCAATAGGTAAATTTAATTTAGCCAACCTATATTACAATAGCGGCAAAAATGAATTGGCTGAAGAGTTTTACATCAAAGCCTTAAAACAGGATGAAGAACTACATTTTGTAAAACTTAACTTGGCCTACCTGTATAATCGAATTGGTAAAAATGACAAGGCTTCATTACTGTTTGATGATTATTTGAAACATGAACCAAATGATGGTCAAGCTTTGTACTCATATGGCTTGTTGCTATCTGAAATGCAAAAATACGATGAATCGCTTGAAACATTATTAAAAGCTAACAGAGCGCAACCTGATCGACCACGGGTTGCTCACAACATAGCTATGATGTATGATTTTAAAGGTGATAAGACAAAAGCTGAATCATATTTGAAAAAAGAAATGAATTTAGTTAATGATTATAATGGAAAAGCAGAGTTATTACGCTTTTATCTCACTAACCAAATGCAATCAAAAGCCTTGAATCATGCACTTGAAATGCAGAAAGAATTTCCAAATATTGATGAGTTAAATCAAGTAATCAGACAGTTACAAGGGCAATAATACAAATCCTTTAAGAGATAAAAATCCCATCTTTCTTACAGTTGAGAAGATGGGATTTTATTTTTTTAGAATGTAAAACTAAGTTCTATCTCTGTTACATTCATACCAATTTCAATAGTCTGAGCTGGATCTAAAGGATTCTGGCCTTTTACCGTATTGTTTAGGCCATGAGTCAAGGCAAAATTTACAGCTTTACCTTCAGTCCCGATGTTTTTGGTTAAACCCAAGGTAAGGTGTGTTTCATTTACGGCGGGAGCCAATATATTAAACATCACTTCCGATTCAGGAATAGGTTGCTTACCATATGCGCCACCAACCCTAAAAATCCATGCTTCATTCGCCTCGTATTCTGCACCCAGTTTAAAAATGGTCATATCTTCCCATCCAAAACCCGGACCATCATCAGTACCCAACAAGTTACCTTCCATCAATTTAGATAGTGGGCTACCAATTGATTTAACCGAACTATAATATATTTGTTGCACGTCGAATAGCAATCGCAATTTATTTGACAATTCATAATTTAAACCAACGGTCCAATTGGCAGGCGTATCAAATCCTCCTTCTTCGGCAAACAAACCCGCATATTCTTTAAGTTTACTGGCATATAAACGTGACTGAAAGGTAGCACCAACATGAAATCCTGTTGCTATTTCGCCCATATAACCAATTTTAAAACCAAAACCTAAATTAGTATCAGTACCATTACCTGATAGCTTTTCGGCATTTGATGACATACCGCCTGCCCCAAAGGTTGCCAATCCATCGGCTTTAAACATCTGATATGAAATAATTGCCGATAAACCAATACCGTGTTTTTCTCCCAACTTCATCGAGTATGTTGGGTTTGCCATTAATTGAGTTAAATTAACTCCGGTGGTTTCACTCGTTGGATCATGAAAGGTTGCTGTAGGATAATTTGTACTAAGCCCCCCACCATAAATAGATATACCAAAGGCACTTTTTTCATTTATTTGCCAGTTGGCTCCAAGTGATGGAACAAATATCACTTTTGAGTCACTCGTTACAGTTCCTGGTATCAGACTAAAAGCCGGTGGTCCTGAAGGTGCTCCAGCAATGGTGTATTCACGATCTGGCAGGAAGATTCCGGCAGCAATACTGTATTGCTTTCCTAAAAATGCATTACCTGCCGGATTACCACCGATAATTGACGTACGATAATACGCAACTCCAGTTCCGCCAAGCCCTTTACTGATTGTTCCATGTCCCAGCATGAAATAACCATCGGTAGCATTCATTTCAACCGAACTTAATAATCCCAGTACTAATAGGATAATTGAAATCTTTTTCATTTGAATAGATTTGAATAATTAATATACAATTAGTACTGTCAACATTGCTTGTAATGAGTATAAATATACTATTTAATACGGACGAATTATAAAGATTTAGTACAATAACAAAAAAACATTTATCAATACTGCTCATTAGATTCCAATTACCAAGGAATAATGTAAAGTTGCATGTCCATAAAACATACAACTATTCACGCATAGCTATTAAGAAGTAATAACTTCATTAAATACTATTCCGTAAGACTGCAATTCCTTAAGTATTGGTTCATATAATTCTTTGTTTGTCGGAATATGCACACCTATTTGTGTTATTTTTCCCTGAAGATAGAGTTTAACAGCTATTGCTAAAGGCAAACCGACCGTTTTGGCCATGGCTGTATTTACACTATTTTGCCCTTCAACAACCAATGATGAAGTTAAGCAAGTATCATTAGAATCTCCATCAAGCCTATAAATGAACTTGTGCCACATCACAACCATATCTTTATCCTCCTCTTGCAACAACCACTTTTCAGTCAATAATTTTTCAAGCACTTGTGCCGGAGTGGCGCTTTTTAAGCCAATTGGTTCATCTTCAAAAATACCTAACCACTCTAAACGATGTATAATATCCGAATCCTGATCGATATGCATGGCTCGATACAATTTAGTTTCCACCGAATCGGAAGGGTGATAATACAAAAACGAGTTCACGAAATCACGATAGGTCATTCCTTCCAAATGATCCATCACGTAAGAATCATCAGTCATACCTAATTGAACGAAAACATTCCATGCCCGACAAAAACCAGTGCGGCGAAGTGTACCTCGATAAACTGTTGGAACATTTTCGAGGTGATAG
Organism: Carboxylicivirga fragile; assembly: GCF_050589805.1. NCBI lineage: Bacteria > Pseudomonadati > Bacteroidota > Bacteroidia > Marinilabiliales > Marinilabiliaceae > Carboxylicivirga > Carboxylicivirga fragile. The sequence goes on from NZ_JBNGOY010000030.1 coordinate 50,547, forward strand.
CGGTCGATGTATTTTAGTGAATCTCGATTAGCATAGCCTTCGAACTTGCCATAATCTTCAATCTCGATTAATTCAGTTCGCCTAAATAATCGGTTGTATGGAATATACTTGTACTTACCTTCCTGAATAAACTTAGCGGTGCCACCTTGTCCTGCCACAACCACATTACGTGGATTCCACGAGAACTTGTAATGCCATGGATTATTGTCCGATTCTGGAGCTACCAATCCTCCCGTAAATGATTCAAACGCTTTTAGTTCATGCCCATCTTCTTTAAGCCGATCCAAAACCTGCATGGCTGACATATGATCGATACCAGGATCTAAACCCATCTCATTCAGAAATAATAAACCTTTAGCTTTGATTTCTGTTTCCATGGATTTAATCTCGTCCGACTCATAGGATGCTGTAAACAAGGATACACTCTTCGCTAAACAAACTTTTGCTACAATGGGGTGTAAACTAGCAGGTAATAAAGAAACAACAATATCACTAAGCACCACTTCATTATCGAGTTGTTCTTGATTAAATAGGTCAAATTTAAGCACTCGGGTTGATGATAAAATTTGGCCTTCTAATTGTTTTATTTCCTTATCGGCAACTGAAATGCGCCAGTCATTATCACCTGCGTGGGTTTCCAGATAATTAATTAAGGCAATGGCTGAACGCCCAGCTCCTATAATGAGAATATTCTTCATACTACCCTTTTCTCTATTTTACGTTTGGTTTAATAATAGTAATGCTCACTCTTAGGAATTAGCGTAATCCTGCAAATACTTAAAACGCTCTTTTAATTGACCGCCTTCTGCAATTGTAGCCCGCTCAATTACCCTCTCTCTATCACCTTTAATGATAAAATCCAGAACACGATTATTTAGATGATTACCAAATTCGCGCGAAGCATCTTTGGGCAATCCACTAGGTAAATTATCCACGGCCATTACCGTGATGTTTTTCTTATTCGAAAAGGCAGGCTCTTCCATACCCGTAGTAGGATTATAGTCGTAGTTCATATCATCCAACTTAGTTGCTCGAATGGTAGATGGAATGGAACCATTTATATCGCATGTGATATCGGCTACAACTTCAATATTAAAATCAGCTTGTTGCATATCGTTTAAACTAAACAATACAGGTGCGTTTGGATCCCAGTAAGCTGCTGAAATCAATAGATTAGTCATGGGATAAAAACGCTTGAAACTGCCTTTATACTCAGTTGGGTTTTTAAAGAAATGTTGAATATCAAACTTTAACCCTTTCTTGTTAACATTGTAATCTCCCGAAGAAAGCTGCACATAACAAGGCTCGTCGTAGGTATTATTCAAATAGTCGTTAATTGACAAGCGCCGGATAGCCAACTCTTCCAATACTTCAAGTACACCATTGGCAACACGTCCTGTACCCGTTAGCAAGAGCTTCACATTAGGAAGTTTTACCTTCTTAACTTCCCGAAGCATTTCAAGTTTATCTTCGCATTGCTCTACTGGTTTCAATTGGTAGAGCTGATGCCGTAAGCCATAGGTAGCAAAAGCATTGTATGCCCCCACAAGACCAGCATACCTTCCAAATCCTATCAATCTCGCCCCATTCGAATCCTGTAATAATTCAATATCTATTAAACGAATATTTCGATCAAGAACAGTCTTTAATAAAAGACTGTTTTGAGGTTGTTTTTTTATGGTGTGCGAAAAAAACATATATGATTTCTCTGGTAATAGGTCATCCACTAATACTTCTTTTACTCCCAGAAAAAGATCACAAGAACTGATATCGGCTTTCACAGTTATACCATTATCGATGTACTCCTCATCGCTAAAACAACGTTCCACACTACTTTGCACTTCGATGCTCAACTTAGGATACATATTCAACAAGGTTTTACACTGCCTTGGACTGAGCGGTACCCGCTTATCGGCTGGCTGCTTTCCTTCTCTGAGAATTCCTATCTTCATAATTAAGAGTTGTTGTTTGATGATAAACTGCTATAGATATAACAGTGTAGTCCAATAAATATTGAATAGCTTAGTAATGAGCATATCCAAAAACAACTTTGGTAGCTATTCACTGAGCGATTACTGAGCTTGCCGAAGTATGTCGAAGTGATTATCTAGTAAAAATCAGCATTGTCAATTTTTCATCTCGATTCACCCTTCGACAGGCTCAGGGATCATCTCAATGATCGAACTTTGTTTATGGATATGCTCATTTACTACAACCTTTATATGTTAAACTCAATCCCTTGAGCCAAGGGCAATTCTGTACTGAAGTTAATGGTGTTAGTCTGACGACGCATGTAGGCCTTCCAGGCATCTGAGCCAGACTCACGTCCACCACCTGTATCTTTTTCACCTCCAAAGGCACCGCCTATCTCGGCACCTGATGTACCAATATTAACGTTGGCAATGCCACAGTCCGAACCTTCGTGTGATAAAAAACGTTCTGTCTCTAACATATTTCGCGAAAAAATTGCCGAAGATAATCCCTGAGGAACTGCATTGTGTAAGTCAATGGCCTCATCCATGTCCTTGTATTTGATTAAATAAAGTAAAGGCGCAAATGTTTCTTCTTGCACAATCTCGTAATGATTTTCGGCCTCGGCAATACAAGGTTGCACATAACACCCCGACTCATAACCTTCACCTTCAAGTACATCACCTCCATAAATTATTTTACCACCTTGCTCTTTTACTTTTTCAATGGAATTGCGAAAATCTTTCACTGCTGCTTTATCAATAAGTGGCCCTACAAGGGTTTTACTATCCAAGGGATGCCCAATACTAACGGACTTATAGGCTGCTATTAATTTGGTCTTCATCGTTTCGTAAATAGACTCGTGCATGATAATGCGTCGCGTTGATGTACAACGCTGACCACAAGTACCAACAGCACCAAATACAATGGCGCGTAATGCCATTTCCTGATCAGCTTCGGGCGTAACAATAATTGCATTATTCCCACCTAATTCAAGAATATGTCGACCTAGGCGCTCACCAACTAATTTACCGACTTTCTTACCAATCCAGGTAGACCCGGTAAACGAGATTAATGGAATATTTTTATCCGTTAACATATCGTCAGCCAAATACTTCGAACTGGTAGCTACCAGACTTAGAACACCTTCTTGAATATTATTACGCTTCAATACATTTTCAACGATTTTATGAACCGCCACCGCACACAACATTACTTTCGACGATGGTTTCCAAACAACCACATCGCCACAAACCAATGCCAACATTGCGTTCCAGGCCCAAACAGCTACGGGGAAGTTAAAGGCGGAAACAACTCCAACTATACCTAAAGGATGGTACTGATCATACATACGATGCCGCACTCGCTCAGAATGTGTGGTAATACCATATAGTTGACGCGACTGCCCAACCGCAAAATCACATATATCAATCATCTCCTGAACCTCGCCCAATCCTTCCTGGTAGATTTTTCCCATTTCGTAAGAAACAATCTTACCTAATGGTTCTTTGTATTTACGCAATTCATCTCCCAATTGACGAACCAATTCTCCACGAACCGGAGCAGGTACCATTCGCCATTCTTTAAAAGCTCCTTTAGCCTTTTCAATTACCTCTTTGTAATCCGAATTGAGAGCCTGTTGCACCCCTCCAATTTCTTTACCATCGGCAGGGGAAAAACTTGTTAGTATATCACCTGTGGTATTCTTCCATTCTGTTCCTGTACAAATACCAGGGTTAACTTTATCAATTCCAATTTCTTTCAGTGCATCTTCTATACCGTACATTGTTATTTTTTTTTAATATTTATTCCATATCAATTTAGCATGCCATGCGATCAATCAAAAACTTTAATTATCATTTCAATATACCGTTAATAATAACAACAAGCCAAAGTTATATTTGTTTTAAATATAACTTATATGGAGTTTTTTGTTAGAATCTTAACTTAATATTTTACATCTTTTGCTATTAAGCATATTGCTCACTGCGGGTACTTAACTATATTTGTTGTCAAACTAATTTTAATGAATCCAAAAATTCTTGAACAACTGACTCAAATGCGCATGCCATTTGGAAAATACAAAGGACGAATACTTTGCGATCTTCCTGAACCCTACTTGGTATGGTTCCATAACAAAGGCTTTCCCGAAAACCAATTGGGTATGCTACTTCACACTTTGTACGAAATAAAGCTTAATGGGCTGGAGTATTTATTGAAGCCTTTGCGGAGGTTATGATTGTTTTTAATAATGAGGATAACACGAAAATAGAACCCACTGAAAAATGAACGTAATAAACGTATACGTTTAGCCAAGCTATGAATAGCGCTTATAATCTACCTATTCCAAGATACTTTAGTTGATATGAACATATTAAACCGCTATGCGGAATATGATAATGCAAATAACCATTGTGGTGCTACAATCTTAAATCGCCTACGGCGAATTGATCCTTAATCGTTGCTTCTCAATTTGTCAACTGTGAAGGCCAACCTGCAATCTCTATAATACAATCTGCTATCCCGAAAGCTCATTTCGCTGAGGCTGCAGCTCAATCTGCAATCCAGACATTACAATTCTTTAACTCTGGTGCTCAATTCGTAATCTCCATATTACAATTCGCGAACTCTGGAGCTCCACCTGCGATGGCTTGTAGGTAAATCTTCAATTTTGAGCCCCACAATGCTAAAACTTATAAGGACTAGGCAATAAAAAAGAGATAACAGCCAATACGTATCAGCCATTATCTCTTTCCTTTCTATCTTATTTAATTACTAGTTTCCGAACTTATAACTTAGTCCAAAGCCAAATAATTGTTTAAACTGAACCTGTGGCCCTTTATCATTTCCATCCGGATCGATGTAAGAGATGTCGTCGTCGTAAATCATGTTGAATGAAGCAATAGCGCTTAACCACTCATTCACTTTCATATTAAAAACAAGCTCCCAGTCAACATCCACGTTCTGCGGCTTATCACCCAGATTAGAGAATAAATCTAAACGAGTGGCTAAATCAACATTCTTAACCAAATTGGCTTTTTTAGCCGTTACTTTAACTAAGGCACCATATTCTGCACGGTAATTCTTACCTGGGTCTACACCGAATGCTCCTGCGTCTGCCAGATTCTGATCTAATACAAAAGTGGTTTTGTTAGTTAATGGAGAAAGATACAAAGAGAAATTATCCGATGGTTTATAATCCATACCTAGGGATAAGTTCAAGTAGGCAGGCGACATAAATTCTGATATCTTATTAGTGTTTTCTGGTGGATCACTGTATCCGTAATCGAATTGGGTTTTAAAATCCAAAAGACCTGAATAGAACCAATGCTTACCTGCAGAATAACCGTATTTAGATACGATGTATATTTTATCTTCCGTCTTGAAAGGATTATCTGAACCTTGTTTGGTCATACCATAACCAAGGTCGATAATGTTATCCCAATTAACCTTTTCCTTTTTATAGTTAAAATAGCTATTAATCAAGAAGGTTCCTGCCATGGAATTTTTACCCCCAGCAGCCCAATTAGTTAAAGAAACCTGGTTAAAAGTTAGGGAAGTCGTTCCGCCCACTTTCCAGTTTTTAATCGTGTCTGTTTTGGCATCCTGTGCAAAAGCTGTGATCGCTGAAAAACACAGCAATGTCAATGCTAATTTCTTCATAAGATAGGTGTGTATAAATAAAACAATAGATCGATAGATTATAGACAATAGATATGAGATTTATTTACAAAACTCTAAAAAAATCAGAACAACAATCTCAACACCCCTTTTCCACAATACACCAACGAACTACTAAAAAAATAGTTTGCTCCGTTAAAAGCGGAGCAAACTTAGTAAATCATTCTTAATTTAAGCTCTTTTTAATCTTCTTTAATCAAGTGCACATCGCGCTGAGGGAAAGGAATCGAAATACCTTGCTTGTCAAATTCTTTCTTCACAAATTCCATCATAAAGAAATAAACATCCCAATAATCTTCGGCATTGGCCCATACACGAGTCACCAAATTTACAGAACTATCACCATGCTCTACTACACCAATAAAGGCTTCTGGATCCTTTAAAATTTTATCATGACGCGAAATAACTTCTTTTATTACATCTCGTGCTTTATCAATATCATCACCATAACCAATACCAAAAGTAAAATCAACACGACGGGTAGGTTGGGTTGAATAATTAGTCATTGCACCGGTTGACAAGCCGCCATTAGGAATGATAACGGTTTTGTTATCAACTGTAGTTAATATGGTATTGAAAATTTGAATCTCCTTTACAACGCCCATGTAACCTTGCGCTTCAACAAAATCGCCCACTTTAAACGGGCGCAGAATCAATAATATAACGCCTCCTGCAAAATTCTGAAGTGTACCAGATAAAGCCATACCAACAGCCAAACCTGCAGCACCCATAACTGCAATAAACGATGTCATATTAACACCCATATAGGTAATAACACTAATTACCAATAATACCTTTAATGTAACGCTAATAAGGCTTACTAAAAAAGGAATCAAGGTAATATCCACATTACGAGCCTGGAGTAACTTTTTGAAACCTTTCACCATGGCACTTATTACCCAAAGTCCAAGAACGAGAATTATTAAACCGATCAGGAACTTTGTTCCATAGGTTAATACTAAAGATTGGATGTTTTCCACATCAAATGTAAATCCAAAAATTTCCATATTTATAAGTTAAGTTTGAAATGAATTTCTATGTCATAAACCAATTTGAATTTGAATTGTTCATGCTTACAAGCTGCAAATTAAAACAAAAGAAATTCAATATCAATTCGAAATAATTACCTTCGCGGCTTTAAAGGCAAAAATATGATTCGAAACACATCTAGTTTACTCGAAATAATAGTTTCAACACCAAATATAAAAGCCATCATCTGCGATATGGATGGTACATTAGTTGACACGCTACCTGCTCATTACGAAGCCTGGCTAAAAGCATGTGCTCCTTATAATGTTAATTTTAGCATGGATTATTTTCAGAAATTAACAGGTCGTCCGGCAGTTGAATTAGCAAAGGATATTATAAGCAAATATAATCTTCCGATTGAGGCAGAGGAATTGGTTCGCATTAAAAATGCTTATGTCAGTGAAAAACTGGATAAAGTAGAAGTGATTCAATCAGTTTTTGAGGTGATTCAACATTTCCATGGCAAACTTCCAATGACAGTTGGAACAGGCGCTCGAGAAGATATGGCAACTGGCATATTAGAAGCTACTAAACTGCGTCAGTATTTTGATGCTGTTGTGACATCGGACAATGTTAGCAACTATAAACCTCATCCTGAAACTTTTCTGAAAGGTGCAGCACACGTAGGAGTAAAACCGGAAAACTGTTTAGTGCTTGAAGATGGAGATTTAGGTATTGATGCTGCCAAATCAGCGGGTATGATGGTGATTGACGTTAAACCTTTTTATTAAATCATTGTATAAGCCTACAGGTTTTTAATAGAATGTGTGATGGACTTAATGCTACTCTTTGATTATATTGGTACCATGGTGTTTGCCATTAGTGGAACGCTTACGGCTGCTCAGAAAAAGTTAGATATTTTTGGAGCCATATTCATTGGGTTTGTTACAGCCATTGGTGGTGGTACAGTTCGCGATATGATGCTAGGCAACACACCTGTATCATGGATTCAATCTACCGACTATTTCTTTGTTATTCTGTTTGGAATAATCATTACAGTGATTTTTAAGAAAGCCGTATTAAAATGGCGCAACACACTCTTTTTGTTTGATACCATCGGTATAGGTGTATTTACTGTTTTGGGTCTTGAAAAAGCATTATCCTTTGGAATTGATGCGCCCATAGCAGTAATTATGGGCCTTTCTTCAGCTGTAGTAGGTGGTATTATTCGTGACACCTTATGTAATGAAGTGCCACTTATTTTTCATCGTGAGATATATGCCACCGCCTGTATTGCAGGTGCCATCGTTTATTTAATATTAGCACATTTAGGTGTTGCGCCTGAAATATATAATTGGGTTACTGTAGCAACCATTATATGTATAAGAATAATAGTGGTGCGTTTTAAACTAACCATGCCCACCCTCAGCCTCACTGATAAAATCAATTAACCTTCTTCCTCGTAGCCCAGGTTGTCGGCAATATCTTTAAATTCCTGAGCCTTTTCATTGTCGCCTAATTTAAAGCAGGCTTCACTCAGGTAAAAATAAGCTTCGGCACTATTCCGACGAATATTACTGGCGGCTAACAAATCATTATAGGCACCTTCGTAGTTTTTAAGAAATAAACGGTTACAACCGCGGTTAAATAAAACAGGATATGAGCGTCGCTTTATTTTATGAGCCTTAGTATAATCACTTTCAGCAGATAAAAAATCACCAAGCTCGGTATGTAAACTAGCACGACGCAATAAAGCATCCATGAACTTAGGACTTAACTTTAATGCTTTGTCGAGGTTAGCCATTGCTGAACGTGTATCCTTATACTTCACAATACACTCATTGGCCATTAAAAAGTACTCACGCGCAAATTCCTCAACATTGTCCTGCTGTCGTTTCAACTCTTCATTAAGATCCGAAATCTTATTTTCAAGACGTGTTATTTTCGAAAGCTTTATACCAATCAAACGTTGAACCGACTCCACAGATAAGGACTCTTGCTTATCGTTAGCATCCACAAAATCAGAAACAGCCTCGGTAAACTTCCCTTTCTGAAACTTTTTCATGGCGGCTAAATACAAATCATGCGCTTCAGCCTTATTTAATTCCTTTTCAATAAGCACCTTGTTATTGGCAGTTTTCGAAAATTCAACAACTTCTTTTTTAACGATTACATCGCGCTCGCTAATTGGTGTTTTTAGCACGATACCATCTAAAGAGCGACAACGGCTCAGTGCCACGTACAATTGTCCACCAGCGAAAGCGCCTCCCGAAAAATCGAGCATCACCTTATCAAAAGTTAAACCTTGACTCTTATGAACCGTTATTGCCCAGGCCAATTTTAAAGGATATTGTGAGAATGAACCTAGCTCCTCTTCGATGATGCGATTGTTTTTCTCGTCGTACTTATAACGGATGTTTCGCCACACCTCCTTCTCAACAAAGAACATCTCATCATTCTCAAGGCGAACATGAATACCATCTTCATCCATTTCTTCAATTCGCCCCAGACTACCGTTGTACCAACGCTTTTCCATGTCGTTTTTCACAAACATTACCTGAGCGTTCTCCTTAAGCACAAGGCTCTTTAATGTTGGCAAGGCCGACTCGGGAAACTCACCTGAAATTTTTCCTTCAAACTCATATTCCTCTCCCTCCAACTCCTCTAACTTGGTATCGTTGATGTAATCAACCGTATCGCGACGAGTAGCAAGTGTAATAAAGAAATCGTCAACAGCACTTTGAAACTGAGGATTTAATCGCTCATTTATAGCCAGCATATCCTGACGACCAGCTTGTTTTAGTCGCACCCGATCCAAAAGATTAACAAAGGTAGAATCCTTTTGACGGTATACCTTTTTTAATTCAATCTGCACCATTGGTATTTTCTGAAATACCCGCGCCGAAAAGAAATAAGGTGTTTTGTAAAAGCGACGTAGTATCTGCCAATCATCTCGTTTCACCACCGGTTCGAGCTGAAAGGCATCACCAACCATGAGTAATTGCTTGCCTCCAAAAGGCAAATTCATATTTTTAGTATATACACGCAGCACCCTATCGATAAAATCAAGTATATCACCCCGAACCATCGATACCTCATCAATAATCAGAAGCTCCATTTCTTCAATCAATTGCTTATGTGCTTTGCGGTATTTTAAAAAATCAAAGATGCGCCCTTTTGTTGTTGATAAATCAGGATCATCGGGCAAAATAGGTCGGAAAGGCACCTTAAAAAAAGAGTGAATAGTAACCCCACCAGCATTGATGGCTGCTATACCGGTTGGCGCCACAACCACCAACTTTTTATGGGTATGTTGGCATATGTATCTTAAAAAAGTGGACTTACCTGTACCTGCTCGTCCCGTTAAAAAAACTGACGAATTGGTGTACTGAATTAGCTTTAAAGCATCCTGAAACTCATCATTATCCGTATCAATTACTTCAGGCTCTATATTCATACATTACTCCTTATCAACTGCTTCGTTTGATGCTGTTTTTTCAACACCGTACCTCTTTATTACATTGTAAGCTTTATACATACCTAACTCACCAGCCTTACTTAAATCAGATGTTCCTCTTGCTTCCTGATCGAGGTAAATCAAAGTTAATCCCCTATTGAAAAAGGCTTCCGAGAAATCAGGATTCAACTCAATAGCTTTACTAAAATCTTCAACCCCTTGTAAAAAGTTTTTCTTCAAACAATTTAGTATACCACGATTGTAGTAAGCAAATTCAAATTTAGGCGAAAGTTCGATAACGCGGTTTAGATCGTCTAATATCAAATCATAATCCACAATATACTCAACCTCTTTGTCAACAGGTGCCTTATTATTGGATGTCGTTTTAATCTTCAATGGTCCTTGAAGCGAGATATTATTATTTTGCGTTTTTTCTTCTTCCAACGATCGTATTACTTCCACCATCTGATAACGACAATAGGCGCGATTAAATAATGCAAGTACATTATCGGGTTGCTTCTTAATCATAGCATCAAAATCGGCCAATGCATTTGAATAGTTTACCACTACACCGTACAATACACCTCTTACCAAAAGTATTTCCTCATCTATATCTTCATCGTTCAGCTCTTCACTAATTCCGTTAATTGAGTTGAACAATTGTACAGCTGCTCTACCATCCGCCTCAATTTCACGATTGGTAATCTTAAGTTTACGTGTATATAAATTTTTATTATTGAATGCCTCTACCTCCGATTCATAATAACTTGGGCGACTTATTACCGTATCGGCCGAAAAGAAAGACAAACCAAAAACAGGTTCCAAATCAATGAATATATTTCGATTCTGAACTTTACCACGTATCGTCTTAAATTCATCTTCCGCTTCATCTTGTTCTTTAAAGTCATCAAGTACTGCTAACTTATTATAATTACGTATATCTTTATCAGTCTTTTTACGTGTAGCCTTCTTCCCTTTTTCCTTTTTATCCTTATCTTTTTCATCCGACTTTTGGGAATTATTACTCGCTAAATCATCATTCGCTCGTTTATCCTGATCCAACTTATAGGCTGTCTGATAATCAAGACGAGCACTATTTTCCTGACCTAACTTTTGTTTTGCTATGGCACGATTATAATAGGCTGGCCCAAACTTTGGATAATTATCTACTATGATGTTCAAATCAGCTAAAGCTTGACGATTCTGCCCCAATTGCAGCATTATTAAGGCGCGATTAAAGAGTGTCAATAAATCATCTGGATTCAGCGCCAAAACACGGGAAAAATCTTCGACAGCTCGATTTAAATCACCTACTTGCGCGCGCAATAAACCACGGTTATTATAGGCCATTGCATTTCGTGGCTCCATCTCAATTACTGTTTCAAAATCACTCATTGTACCCTTTAAGTCATCCAATTGATAACGAATACTACCACGAATCATATAATATTGAGCCACATCTGATTTGAGTTCAATAACCTTGTTATAATCCGCCAAAGCCTCCTCGTATTTACCCATATGATAATACAGAAAACCACGTGAAGCAAAACCCTCAGACATATATGGGTTTAATTTTACAACTGTCGAAAAATCAGCTAATGCACCAATTGTATCCTTGGCATTGACTTTAGTAGATCCACGACTCAAGTAGGCACTCAACATTTTAGGATCTTTCTCAAGGATGATATCATAATCATCAATGGCCGCCTCATAATCCTTCATCGCAGACTTACTTTGACCACGATTAATTAATAGATTAATGTTATCAGGATCAACTTTAAGCCCACTGGTATAATCTTTTATAGCAAGTTCATGCTCTTTTTTACGACTCAGAATTATACCACGCACATTATAAGCATCTACCAGAAATGGATTTTGACTTAAAGCTGTATTCAAATCTGATTCAGCTCCTACATAATCTTCGAGATAATACTTTGATAGTCCCCGGTAAAAATAGGGCGTTGAAAGGTAAGGCTTTACCCTTATCACCTTATTAAAATACTGAATAGCTAGTACATAATCTTCGAAATACAAAGCGTTTTTACCAATGGTAAGCATACGGTCTGTATTTATTTGGGCTTCCACTTTTGCCCCCGCTAAACTAACTAATAATAAAAGTGTTACTATATATTTTTGAATCATGAATAAACGCGTCTCTTTCTTAATCTATTTCAATATCGACAAATATAACTATTTATAAACAGGTGCTACTTCATTTAAGTTTAAACTTATTAAAGCCCAAACAGCATTACAAAAATCGTACCCTACCTTCGAAAATCTATTTCAAGTTCCGACACGTTGTTTTTGTTATCTCGTACATACACCAATAATGAATGCTCACCTTTAAGTATCTGTGGCATCTGTTTGAATTGCCCTATTAACCTACTTCTCTTAGCATCGTATTCAAACAAAACCCATTTCCCATCAATGAAACATTCGTATTTAGCAATGCCACTTAAGTTATCCGATATGGTCACTTCAATACTTTGACGTGAAGCGTAGTTGTAGGCAGCAGGTGGCTTTCGCATCTTTATTTTTGGAGCAATGGTATCAATACCTAGTGAGAGTCTACCAAAATTTCTTGTTGACATACGAACGTAACCGTTATCGAAACTACCACCACGTGAGTAAGTTTTACCGGAACCAGTATAACCCAATAATAATAACTTATCCTTTCTATCCAACAATGAGTCGGGAACTGCAATGCCAATTTTCATAAACTTATGCAAAGGTATGTGCTCATCACCAATTGTGTAAACTGGCGATAAAGTTTCCTTTATCGAATCATCCCGATGAACCAACAAATCAATATCTTCATAAAAAGTCTTAGCGGATATTTCAAGTTTCAAACCCAAAGTATCCATTGTATAGGATTTAGCATATTGCAAGCGTTTTACTTCAGCGGTATAATCCGATTTATAAGTTTTTGCGGCCTCTCCCTGAAGAGTAAAAGTCATGATAGATGTATTTCCCGAAAAATCTTTTATCACATACTTCATTAGCTTCTGTTCACCTTCATTCACCTTAACCGAATAGGTATTTTTCTTTTTATAAATACTCAAACGGTTATTTGGCAATACATAACTTCGCTGTATTACCTTCCCAGTTCTTCTTTTTTCATCATAATCGATGTGTGCATTTAAATACCGTGTTTCAGCAAAGCTAAAGGCATCGATATACGAATGATAAACCAAAGTATCATTGGCAAATAACTCAATGGATGTAACACCACATTTGCGCCAGCTATCCGATAAATAATCCAATACTTGAACACCAATCCCGATCTCTCCATTTGCTTTAAACACTTTCTGACCTTTAGGATGAAAGACGCCATCATAATGAACTACAGGAACATATTTTGACTTATTAGCACCCATTATGGATGCTCCCTCAGATATTGGATATAATTTTAAACCTTGGATTTGAGGCTTAACATCATCCTCAATATCATCCCGAAAGGCCATTGGTTCAAGTGGCTTCTGATTGGCTTTATTACGAATCTCGTAATGTAAATGTGGCCCACCTGAGCTACCTGAATTACCTGAATAGGCAACAACCTCACCTCGTTCTACTGGCAATTCATCTGCCTTGAAGAATAACTCAATTTCAAAGGATTTTTGCTTGTACTGTCTTGCTGTTACAATGGAATCGATCCTGTTAGAGTAACGCTCTAGATGTGCATAAACGGTTGTATGTCCACTCGGATGATCAATGTACAAAGCTTTACCATATCCACCAGCCGACACTTTAATACGTGATACACTGCCCTTATCAGATGCATATATTCGATAACCCGTTTTGCCATTCGTGGTTAAATCAATACCCGAATGAAAATGATTCGAACGCAACTCTCCAAAACTCCCACTTACAACGGGTTTAATTTTCATTGGCTTAACAAAATCAACACTAGAATGATTCTGTCCCAACACAAACATGAAATTCAAACCTATCATCAATACAAACAAAAGCGTATATCTCATAAAAATTTATTCTAAGTCAGGCAAAAATAACCGAAGCTAGCTACAAATACAACACAAAGTTTGAGCATATATTGTAAGCAAGCAACCTTTCTCTTAAAAGGTCATCATAAATGTTAAACAATACTAACAGATCAATAAGTGGCACGGTATTCTCTTCTGTTTCTACTTAATTGATTGTTTCATTAATATGTTATAGTATGAGAAAAATTGGATATGGATTATTAATTGCTTTTTTGGCAATGGGGACATTCAGTTGTAATGACGACTCTGATAACTATTCTTTAAGCGATATGTGGATCACAATTGGTAACATCGAAGATGATCCAGACAACAAGCTAATAACAACTGATGGAGGTACTAAACTCTTTGTTTCAGCACCAGCGGGATTAGATCATGGTTTTGAATTGGGGGACCGTCTATTTATCAACTTCACTATTCTTGCCGATGGTAAAGAAGGTGAAGACATTGACCATTACATTAAACTAAATGGATACAATGAAATTCTGACAAAAGAGATTGTTGAATTGAGCGATGATAATGCGGAAGAAATAGGGCACGATCCTATATGGTTCCGCAACCAAAGCGATGATGTGTATATCGCAAATCACTTTTTGAATGTGGATTTTATGTACGAAGGTGCGCCATGGATTACACATTTTATTAATCTGGTTAGCGATGTAGAAAACCCAACAAACGAAGATGGAATTCCTGTTCTTGAAATTAGACACAATGCCAATGATGATGAATACACCAATCCTCCATTGAGAGCATTTGTATCGTTTGACCTAAAGCAATTACAAGAGCCTGGGAAAACAGAAGTAAGCTTCATCGTAAAATCAAAGGGGCGTTCGGAAGCAGAAAACTTTGAGAAATCATTTACCTACAAATATGGAGAACCGGAAGTTTCACCCATGATTAGCATGCTGATAGAAGATATGAGCGATGGAATAGAATAGTTTATAGTACTCCCTAGGATATTTTTTTTAAAATGTGGGAGAGCAGTTTTTAATCAGTTTCAAACTACATATACAATCCTCAAAAGGTTATTCATAAAACATGGATAATCTTTTGTTTTTTATTACTAACACAAGCCATTCATAATCTTGACATTGCCTACCAACAGTGAATTTCACCTGTTTTTTATTGAAATAATACTTGTATTCAAAAAACCCTTTATCTATATTTGCACCGCATTTGAGAACAATGGTTCACAAATCAACCTAAAAGGTTCCGTAGCTTAATTGGATAGAGCACTGCGTTACGGCCGCAGAGGTTGCAGGTTCGAGTCCTGCCGGGATCACATTACAAGAATTCAAATTGTATCAAAAGCCTGTAAATCGCACGATTTACAGGCTTTTTTGTGTTTATACAAATCGTAATAAATCATTCTAAACGGTATAAATGCATATTTTTTGTGACCTATTCCGTGACCTCTTTTTCTATTTAACACATGAGGTCACAGATTTTTGTTATATTAGTGGTAGCAATAGCTTCAAAGGAAGTTAAAAATAATTATAGATGATTGATTTTGGTTCTGTTTGACTTATTCTGTGACCCCAAAGGAGGTAAGAACAGATACAAACACATGTATTATCAACCAAAATCAACGACATGAACAACACACCAACCTTCGGCGTACAATTTATTTGTCGCCTTAAAAGCAAAAAGACAGATATGGCAGGCATCTATCTGCGAATAACTGTTAATGGAAGAAAAACGGAATTATCCACAAAGCTTCAGTGTCCTTTTTCATTATGGGATAATAGCAAGGAACGGGTTAAGTCAGATTCTAAATTCAATTACCGAAACGTCAATCGACTAATTGATGACAATAGAGCAAAGATTCAAAACATTTATCAGAAGCTTCGCTACAGCAATGAACTGATTACCCCCATTATCATCAAGAATCATTTTATTGGCATCAAAGAGGAAGGTCATACGCTCCTTAAAATAATAGACTACCATTATAAAGCTCAGCAAGAAGCTTTGAATACACATACATTACGTCATTACAAAACATCATATGGATACTTGAAAGCTTTTCTAAAACATGTAAAAAAGACCAATGATATTTATCTCAGTCAGATTGACTATCAATTTATTTGCGATTACGAAGCTTTTCTTCGGACATACCAGCCAGATGAGGATAATCCGCGAACTCTAGCACAAAATACCTTGATGAAACAACTGTCACGCTTCAGAACAATACTCAACCTGGCTAATAAATTGGGGTGGATGGAGCATTATCCTTTTAAATCTTACAGGTTGAGCTTCAAAAAATCGTCTAGAAAATACCTGACACAAGCCGAATTAGACAATGTTGTAAATAAGGAATTTACCATCCAGCGCCTTAGCCAAACAAAAGATATGTTTGTCTTTTCGTGTTACACAGGCTTGGCCTATTCAGATGTTGCACGATTAACTAAAGACAGCATTGTTAAAGGTATTGATGGCAATGATTGGATACATACGTCTCGTAAAAAAACAGAGGCACCAGTACGCATCCCACTACTTTCTATTAGCAAGATGATCATCGAGAAATATAGCGATCATCCACATGCTAATAATAACAATCGACTCTTCCCCATTGCCTCGAACCAAAAATTAAACGGCTACTTAAAAGAAATTGCAGATATATGTGGGATTAATAAGAACCTTACCTTTCACATGGCCCGTCATACGTTTGCAACTACCGTCACACTTACCAATGGTGTTCCCATTGAAACAGTCAGTAAGATACTTGGCCATACTAAGATTGCTACCACTCAGATCTATGCCAAAGTGTTGGAAAACAAAGTTAGTGAGGATATGAATACATTGAAAAGCAAATTAGAATCAAATAACAACAATGGCAGTTTAGCTAAATTCAAACAAACTAATTAGATATTAATCAAAACATTACTACCACTCATCAAAGGGCGGTTTACATTCGTTTATGGTATTCATAATTTAGTAGAAGTAGTTCAGTATAATTCTGAGCTACTTTTTTTTTAGACCTTAATCTAACTTTATCGCCAATGACCTATTTTCTTCACCACATGGAAAAATTGGTTTCCAGCATCAGTAATGCAGAGAGCTGCCTATTAAAACAATGTAAAGAAACAGGCTTATCAATCTCAGACGAGATAGAGCATATTCCAGTATTCATAAAGGACAAGCTGCTCCATGAATCAGCAGAGGAGCGATCAAAAAAGAGACTATCAAGCCTCATCAGTTTTTATCAATCAAACCTTATTCGCTTAATCGATGAGCTATCGAAAAAGGAATGTTCTTGCTCTGACAAAACTACCTGCCATGAAACCAACCTGCAACCATTAATTCAGAAGCTGGCCAACACCCTTATCTTCATTAATAATCAATTCAAAGATTACATAAACCACAACGCAACACTACCTTTAATTTGTGAAACAAACCACCGCTCAATCATTAAAGAGCGCTATCACATTCTTCTAAAGAACCTCATTAGCCATAGTTTTTCTTCGGAGATGATTTTTATTATGGCTCATCCATTAAGCGATTTCATGAATCAAAACAAGAGCAGTTATACTTACCACGACAAATTCTTCTTATACGCCTGGCTTGAAAGGTTGGAATCAATACTTCTTCAAATAACCAACAACACTGAGCACAATGATTTGCTTTGTAAATTAATGATAGCCAACAATCTCAATTCCGATGAATGCATTGATTTCTTCATAAGTTTCATAACAGAAAAATACAAGATAGAAGCTACAAAAACAGATCAACTTCAAGTCTTAAGCTATTTCTTAAAATGCATTAAACAAACCGTTATTTTCAGGAAGTCTGGCTATATAACAGGTAAAACTTCGCTGCAAGAAACCTTGGTCAATTGGCTTACTCTTGAAATTGATTACATTAAAAATAGCTGTCATATTAATGAACGGAGAAATAAAGAGCATAAGTCCGAAATAAGCATTGAAAAAGTAAAAACCAACTTAACTGTTCCACAGCTAGCTGCCCTCCTTCGTATAAGTCTTGAAGTTGGTGTTTTTTCAAAAGAACAATCAAAAGAATTACTCAGACATTATTCAAAATATTTTTCAACAATTGGAACTATTAACATTTCATATGATAGCTTGTATAATAAGTTTCGCAAGCCGACAGAAGTATCATTGGAGACAGTTAAAGACATCATATTAAATCAACTAAAAATCATTCAGAAAAAAGAATTTTGAACTTTTTTCACATACTTAATTCACTCATTATCATAGGGGTTGTTTAGGGGTTGCTCAACCCCATCAACCCCTAAATGATTTTTATTTTACTTTCCTTTGTTCTCGTTCAAAATCAATCATCTATTATCAAGTCATTTATGAGTACAAACAACTACAATTATGAGAACAGAAAAAGGCAAAATGTATCTCGAGCAACTACTGACAACAGAGGATCTATCAGAATTCAAAAAAATCCTTCTCAAGGATATTGAGAAACTCATCAGAGAAACGGTTAAACCAACACCCAAAACATGGCTCAAGTCCAATGAAGTGAAAGAACTCCTGGAAGTCTCCAATGGTACCCTTCAAAACCTGCGTAATAATGGTGCATTACCATTTACTAAAATAGGTGGTGTCATCTACTACAACCGCGACGACATTCAAAAGATGCTCATCCAGCACAAACAATCCTACTAATTTCTATAAGGCGAAGCCGTTCTATAAGAAGCGAAGTAAAAAGTATCCAAGAAGTAAATCACTACGGACCGGACTATTTAATACGGACTTCGGACTACTAACTACGGTCTTCTGACTACTGACTAAAAAATGAACTACATCAAGCACCTAAACAACACTTTTGCCATGATGGACCAAGTGCAAACCTTCAAACCCTATCACATAAGTCT